>JAMDDF010000037.1 GCA_023489205.1 Actinomycetota bacterium
GGACGGAGCCGTGGCCAGCGGCACGGGCCGGCGTTCCTCGATGATCGCGCGCGTCGAGCCTCTCACCGTAGCGACCCAGGCAGCCAGCTCCTCGGCGTTAGACACCGTCGCCGAGAGGCACACGAGGTCGACCTCGGGTGCGAGGTGGATAATGACTTCTTCCCAGACTGGGCCCCTATAGGGGTCTTGGAGGTAATGGACCTCGTCCAAGACCACGTAGCGGAGCCCCTCTAAGGTTGACGAGCCGGCGTAGATCATGTTGCGGAGCACCTCCGTGGTCATGACGACCACGGGCGCCTCTGCGTTGATCGAGTTGTCACCGGTCAGGAGACCTACGCCTGAAGGGCCATAGCGCCGGCAGAAGTCCGCGTACTTCTGGTTGGAGAGCGCCTTCAAGGGCGTGGTGTAAAAGGCCTTCCCGCCCGATGCGAGGGCCAGTTCGACCGCGTACTCGGCTACCAATGTCTTGCCAGAGCCGGTTGGTGCGGCGACGACGACGCTGTGGCCTTCGTCGAGGGCGTCGATCGCGCGCAGCTGGAACTGGTCGAGCTCGAAGCCCACCCTCGCTACGAAGGACGCTCGGAGCGCTCCCTGCTCGAGCAGCAACGGCTCAGTTGAGGGAGGGGTCGTCGGGTAGGGGCAAGGTGGAGGCTTCGGCCGCTAGCCACGGCTCCGTCCACTCCGGCCCGTCGCCAGTTGACCCGTCGCCAGTTGACCGGTTTCCGGCGGAAGCGCCCTCCATCGCCGCCTGTGGCCCCCCTGGTTGGGATGAGGTGGGCTGTGCCACGTTGGGTTGGGAAACTGCCTCGATGTAGCGCATCGGGTTGCGCATGTTGGTCAACTCGCTCAGACCTTCGAGGTCGGTTTCTCTGAGGGCAGATTGGACGACCGAACGCGGTTCAGCCAGCACCTGGTCCATCTCGGCGCGGGCGGCAGACGTGTACTTGCGAACTTCTGCCAAGCCGCGCCCGAGGCTTCTTGCCATCCCCGGAAGCCGTTCGGGCCCGAGGACGATCAGAGCGATGACAAACAGCACCAACAGCTTCTCCGGGTCTATGCCCATCAGGGTCCTGGCCGGCCCCGGCCGGCTGCCTGGTGCTTTGGCCTATTGGGGGGGCTGGCGCCGGGACCGGTGAGGTTCGCTGCGGAGCTCGACCAGGCGCAAGCGCGAGAGGGCCACCTTCTGGCGTTCCTGCTCTACGGAGCGCGCGACGCGCGCCAAGACCCCGGCAGCCAGGGCCGCCAGGGCGAGGGGTGCCACCCAGGACCAGCTCAAGCGCTTCCTATCAACGCGAGCCGCCGCCAGCAGAGATGACCTGCTCCAGCCAATTGTCAGAGTCGAGCTCGAAGTGGAACGCAAGGAGGTCGTCGTAGGTGATCGGGGGGCCGGACTTGGGCTCGTAGAGCTCCGCCGGGAGATCCCAGTTGACGACTCTGACGCCGGCAGACACGAGGAGCTCGATGACTCGTGTTTCGGCCGGTTTGTTGACGATCAGGCGACAAGTTGGGCACACGAACGAGTACGTCCCCTCCTCGGTGGCCGAACACATCTGCACCGTGACGTCCCGAGTTGTCAGCTCGACATCTCCACAACCTGGGCAGCTCGCCCTTACAGTCGCCACCTTCAGCGCTCCTTTGCCCACCCGGCCCAGTGCTCTGGGCCGTCCAAAACACTCATGAACTGGTATCGGCGCGAAACCCATCTGCTTGAGCGCCCGGACCCCCGCCATGGCCGCTCAGATCAGCCCGATGCGGCCGGGAGGCCAGATGCGAACGAAGGCACGCCCCACTATGTAGCTGTCCTGAAGGGGGCCCCAGTAACGCGAGTCGTAAGAATCCCTGCGGTTGTCGCCCATCACGAAGACGTCGCCCTTGGGCACTGTATAGGGGTTGGGAAGGTTGAGCATCCCTGGCTGGCCCCAAGTCGTGCAGTACTCCGAATAGGGGTTTTGCCAGCCCTTCGGCAAGTACGGCTGGGCTTCCAACTTGCCGTTCACGTAAATTGAGCAGTTTTTGACGTACATAGTCTCGCCGCCGAGGGCGACGACGCGCTTGATCAGGTCATCGATCCCAGGCGTCGTGTCCCGTGGGGGCCGGCGGAACACGATCACGTCACCGATGTGGATTTTGTGGAAGTCGTACGACAGTTTGTTGACGAGGACGCGGTCGCCGGGCTTCAAGGTCGGCTCCATCGAGCCCGAGGGGATGAAAAAGGCCTGGATGGCGAACGTCTTGATGAGGAGCGCCGCGACCAGGGCCACGACGATGATGACTACCCACTCAACGAGCGCCTGGCGCCTGCCCCTGGGCTTCTCTCCCTTGTGCTCCTCGCTGACGTGCTCTTCCGTCGCCTCTTCGCCAGCCAAGGTCACCTTCGCGAGGTTACCGTGCCAGCGGGCACGCATGGTGTAGCCGTGGCCGCTGGCCCCGCCCGGAGGAGGATCCGTTCCAACCAAGCACGGGAGCTCACCCGGAGGCGGACTTGGACATGGCCCCCACTGTGTTGCTCGGTGCCTTCGTTCGGGTAGCGCTCGGCAACCCAGCGGGCTTCGGGGGCGAGGTCGAGCACCACCACGGGGTCCTCTTCCCGGCCCTCGTACAGCGAGGCGACCGGGGCCAGCTCGCTCGGGGCTTCGAAGTGCTCCTCGAGCACGGTCGCCGCCCTCGTCCGGTCGACCCGGAAAAGACGCCGCCCATCGACGAGCTCGCACCACGCCAGCAGGTACCAATGGCCTTCGGAGGAAAACACCTGCCAAGGGTGCACGACGCGTTCGGTCGTCTCGTCCCGACCGAACGAGTAATACGCGATGCGGACCTTGCGCCTCTCCCGGTTCGCCGCCTGCAAAGTAGCGAGGACCTCGCCAGAGGCCTGACCCGGCTCCACGGCGACCGCGTCCTGCGCGCCGGTCCCGAGGGCGTGCTCGAGCTTGGCCACGGCCCTCTCAAGGGAGGGGACGCTGGTCCCAGCCGGCGTGGCGAGCGCCGCACGGGCCGCGGCGAGCAGGGCAAGGCCTTCGGGCGCCGTCAGGCGCAGGGGCCGGCGGAACCAGTCGGCAAAGCGCACCCAAACCCTTCCTCCCTCTATGTCGACCTCGATCAGCGAGTCCGGCGTGAAGGGGTAAACGCCGCACATGAAAAGCAGCTCCAGGTCATCGACAAGCTCGTCCTCGGGGATGCCGAAGCGTTCGGCAACATCAGCCACGCGGGGGCCGTCTTGGGCTACCACCCACGGCACAAGTGCGAGCAGACGCGCCAGGCGCTCGCTGGCGGTAGTGCGTTTCATGCTGAGACCTCGCCCGAAGGTGAGCCGGCTGCCATCGCGCTCAGCCACGAGACGACCTTGTCCCGGGCCTGCGGAGGCGAAAGGACCTCCGCGTGGTCGAGCAGTCCTAGCACGAACCCCCGGAAGCCCTCCCAGTTGGTCACTTCCAGCCGGAAACGCGTTGCACCGCTCGGCTCTTCGCGGGCGACGGCTTCTTCGCCGGCGAGGCGGCGCACCCAGGGTGCCTGGCTGGCGTCGACGAGCAGTTCGACGACGACCGGTGCGTCCTCCCCCAGCCGCCAGGGCGGGGGTGGCCCTGCCGGCGGGCCTTCGGGGCGCGCGAACGCCCCGGGCTTGCCCTCGAGCCTCACCTTTGCCTCCAGCCGGTCCACCCGGAAAAGCCGCTCGGCACCACGGGAGTGGTCGAAGCCGGCTACGTACCAGTGGCCGTCACGGTACGAGAGCCGGTAGGGGTCCACTTGGCGCACAACGCCGTTGTAGGCAAAGCTCACAGACTGCCTATCGGCCACGGCCGAGAACAGCGTCGCCACCTCGGCCGAGAGGGGCACGTCGGCCACCGGCCCGGCCTGCAGGGCGGCAGGGGCACGCCCCAGCTTGCGCAGGGCGCTGGAGGCGCCGTCCCCGGCACCCTCCCCGCGCAAC
>JAMDDF010000076.1:0-876 GCA_023489205.1 Actinomycetota bacterium
CGATGAAGATGGGTAACGACGTCCCCGAGGTGACCTGGATCGCGCTCAGGTGCCGGTTGAGGCTCGGGACGGCTCTCCCGAGCCCGATGCCGACGGCCATGGCCAGGAGGATCCAGGCAGGGAGGAACCGGTCGACAAAAGACAGGCTGGCGATGACCGGGGCCCCTGGGAGGGCTTCGGGCACCTCGGGCGCCTCGCCTTCTGCCACCTTGTCGCTCACCTCTCGCCCCGTCCGGCCCCGTGGTCGGTGCCGGCGCGATCCCGAGCCAGCCGCAATGTGACGCATGGGGCCTCTTCGAACTATTTACACTGGTCGATACCTAAGCTACCTTACGTATCGACATATGTCAATGCGATGGTCGCGACGTGGAGGCCACCACGGCTAGGAGCAGGATGATCGAGGTGGGAGACGAGGCGGCTCTGTGCTGCCCTTCGCTAACCAGTGCCCCGCTCGACGAAGGAGCCGCGACCAGCCTTTCAGGTGTCCTCGGCGCGCTGGCTGACCCCGTACGCCTTCGCCTGCTCTCGATCGTTGCATCCCACCAGGAAGTGTGCTCGTGCGACCTGGAAGCCCCGCTCGGCAAGAGCCAACCCACCATCTCGCACCACACGAAGGTCCTGGCCGAAGCCGGTTTGCTGGTGAGCGAGAAACGCGGGCGCTGGGTGTGGTGGCGGGTTGATGAGTCCCGCCTCGCCGAGGTGCGCCGGGCCCTGGGCGGCTGAGACCGGGAGGGTTGGGAAGCCCCAGTCACGGACCAGCCCGGCGGCGAAGTCCTCCGCTGCGCACTCGCCCGTCTCAAAGCTCCTCATCAGGATGAAAGGAGCCAACGCTCCATGGTCACGTCATCGTCCTTGGCCCGAGCGCGCTCTTCGCAG
>JAMDDF010000076.1:886-4024 GCA_023489205.1 Actinomycetota bacterium
TCCACCGAGGTAGACGAGCACGCCTCCCAGGTCACCGGGCGCCGGCGGCGCTCAGCGCAAGAGAGCGTCAGGCGAGAGCGAGACGATGCCCGTGGCACCGGCGGCACGGATCTCCCCCAGGTGGGCCCAGAAAAACGACGCCTCGACTACCAAGTGCACGGCAACCAGGTCATCTCGGCCCGCCAGGGGTAGGACCGTCGGCGAGGCGAGGCCGGGGAACACCGAGACGAGCTCGTCCAGCTTCGTCCGGGGAATGTGCAACATGACGTAGCGCTGCTGGCGCGCGTCAAGGGTGGCCTCCACCCGAAGGGCCAGGTCAACCAGGCCGGGGTCGGCGCTGTGAACGAAAAGGGCTTCGCAGTGGGCCATCGTGGCGAGAACGCGCAAACGGTTCTGGCTGAGGCTGGTGCCCGTCTCACGAAGGTCGACGATGGCATCGGCAAGCCCCGCAGCGCACACGCCCTCGAGCGCGCCGCCCATGGCGACGATCTTGATCGCGATGCCGCGTTCGGCGAACCACGCGGCGGTCACGTTCGGCATGTGCGTGGCGACCACCGCCCCTTCCAGGTCAGCCGCTGTGAGCCGGCCGTCGTCGTCACGACTAGCGACGACGAGGTCCGAACGCGTCGTGCCGAGAGGGATGGCCTGCATGTGGTCAAGGCCTTCCTCGAGCGCGATGTCTGTGGAAATGAACGCTCCCTCGACCCGGCCCGCAGCTAGCCACGCCGCCGCGTCACGGGGGCGCATCTCGATGAACTCGACCCCGTCGAAGGGCACACGGGCCCCGGTCCCTCGGAACGCCGACGTGCCGTAGCCGGCCCCATGTAACAGCGCAACCACGTCGTCTCGCAGGCGGCCCCGCGAGGGCACGGCCACACGCGCCGTCACCGCCGGCGCCTCGCGAGCTCTGAGACGACGGCATCGAAGCTCACGCCGGCGTCGACTAACCCCACGAGCAGGTGGAAGACCAGATCTGCCGCCTCTGCCACTATGCGCTCTTCGTCGCGTTCCGGCCGCCCCAGTTCGAGGCACACCTCGAAGGCTTCCTCCATGATCTTTCGCTCGATGCGCTCCGCGTCGTTGAACAGCTCGGCGGTGTACGAACCCGCCGGGCGCTGCTCACGGCGCTCGCGCAGTAGGTCCTCCAGTTCCATCATCGTCGCCTGCATGCGACCATTTTCACCGACGCGCCTGAGTGGCCGCCTCCCGGACCGGTCAGGGGCCGGGAGGGAGTCGGCGGTCAGGAGAACCTGATCTCGATGGCTGCTTCGTGGGCCGGGAAGCCCTCATGGCGCGAGAGGGCGGTCACCGAGGCTCGCATGCGCGCGAGCGCCCTCTCGTCGGCCCGGGCCACCCCCGTCCGCTTCCGGAAGGCTTCTGCCGTGATCCCCCCGCTCACCTTGGCAAAGCCGCTCGTCGGTAGTGAAGCTGGGCAACCGATCAGGAAGTTCGCGCTCGCGAAGGGGGTCCACTGGCCGATCAGTACCTCGCCGGCGTGGGTGACCCGCTCCAGCAGGCTGTCCGGGTCGGCAACGGCAATCTGCATGTGCTCGGGGGCGTAGGCGTTGGCTACGTCGCGAGCTCGTCCAGCTTCGTCCGGGGAATGTGCAACATGACGTAGCGCTGCTGGCGCGCGTCAAGGGTGGCCTCCACCCGAAGGGCCAGGTCAACCAGGCCGGGGTCGGCGCTGTGAACCTCCACTGCTTCGGACAGGTCCTCGACCAGGATCGCACCGCCGTTTTGCCCGAGAGCGGCGGCAGCGTAGCTCCGGCGGGGCTCCGCAAGCAGGCAGAGCTGCTTGGCCACCTCGACCTGGGCAGCCTCGAGCAGCGCCTCGCTCGGGGTGACCAAGAGGCTGTAGGAGTCTGCTCCATGCTCGGCCTCGTTTAGGAGGTCAGCGGCCAAGAGGCGAACATCGGCTGTGTCGTCCGCGATTATCAGGCTCTCGCTCGGGCCGAGCAGCATCGTGGTCACCGTGCCGTAGCGCTGGACCTCAACCTGCGCACACGTCACGGCGGGGCTCCCAGGGCCGACCACCTTGCGGACCTTGGGCACACTTTCGGTGCCGAACGCTAGCGCTGCGACTCCGGCGGGGCCGTTGGACCGGAACACGTCACGGATGCCCAGTTCTTTTGCAACGACGAGGACCGCCGGGTCAACCTCGCCGGCGGAACCAGGCATTGGGGGTACCACGACAGCAATCTTGCCGACGCCAGCCACCACGGCGGGCGTGCCCAGTTGGACGAGCACGGATGGGAAAGAGCCCTTGCCGCTCGGGACGAAAAGCCCCGCACTCTCGATGGGCGTGACCTTTTCCCCAACCCTGAGACCAGGCTCGCTCTCAAACTCCCAGTCACCCCTGGACACCAGTTGCTCGTTGAAGCTCCGCACGTGGTCTATGCAGTCCCGGAGAGCGGCGAGGAGGTCGTCGGGCACGCTGGCCTGCGCCTTGGCAAACTCGTCTTCGCTCACTCGCAGCTGCCCCGGCTCGACATGGCAGCGGTCGAAACGCTCGAGCGCCCTGACTAGAGCCGAGTCGCCGTTTTCGCGAACGTCCTCGATCAACTTGGCCACCTGCGAGCGGAGTCCTGGGTCGAATATCTCGTCGAGGCCCCGCTCGAGCACGGCCTGCCGGTCGTCTTCGCCGAGGTCGCTCCAGCGCCCGATCAGCCGCACCGGCAAGTCCTTGGTCCCCATGGTCCGCTTTCCTCCTGGTCAACGCTTGTAGCTGCTGGAGCTTACCGAGCGCGACCGAAGGCCGCGCTCACCCCGCAGTAGCGCTCCATCACCCTGGCCACCTGGCGCTCGAAGGAAAATCGCTCCGATGCCCAAACCTGGGCAGCCTTCGCCTGGTGGGCCGCTCGCTCGGGCTCTGCCAAAACGCGACAGACGGCCGCCGCGAAGTCCTTTGGGTCAGACGAGACGCCTGCGAGCCCCGAGCTCGGGACGCCGACAAGACCGGCCAGGGCTTCCGGCGTCGCCACCAGCGGGATGCCAGCAATCAGGGCTTGCGGGACCTTGAAACGAAGGCCGCCGCCTCCGAAGACCGGTGCTACAAAACAATGCGCTGCAGCATAAAAGGGCGCAAGGTCGGCCACGAAGCCGGTGACGAGCACTGACGGGCCAGAGCGCTCGACC
>JAMDDF010000052.1:0-3444 GCA_023489205.1 Actinomycetota bacterium
CGACGGGAAAGCGCTTGTGTTAGACCCGAGCGCGAGCCGCTGGGAGGCGCTCCTCGACGCCGGCCGCGCGCTCGTGGGGAGCCCCGAGTGGTGGCCCCCCACCCGCCCAGGCGCCACGAGCTACCTGCTCGCTGCCCTGGCCGCCAAGCACCCCGCACATGAGCGTCCCCTTAAGCGGCCCCACCACTTCGACGACGCAGGCCTCACGATATTGCGAGGCAACACCGACGATGGAGCCGAGGTGTGGTGCCGCTGTGACTCGGGGCCCCACGGGTTCCTTTCGATCGCCGCCCACGGCCACGCCGACGCCCTCTCGGTCGAGGTGCGCCACGCGGGCGTGGAGATCTTGGCCGACCCCGGCACCTACTGCTACCACGACGAGCCGGAGTGGCGGGCCTACTTCCGCTCGACCCTCGGCCACAACACCCTAGAAGTCGGGGGGAGGGACCAGTCAGTTGCCGCCGGCCCGTTCCTGTGGAGCGCCCAGGCCAACACAAAGCTCATCTCGGTAGAAATGACCCAAGACGCCGAGGCGACCTCGTGGTCGGCCGAGCACGACGGTTACGCCTCCCTCGAACCTCCCGTCACCCACCGCCGCACGGTCAGGTTGGTAAAACACCCAAAGCGCAACGGAGCCATTGCTGGCATCGAGGTGCTCGATGAGCTGAGCCTCCCCGGGACCAACCAAACGCGCGTGGACCAGCCACTGCTCCTCGCGTTCCACTTCGGGCCCGCCCTCGAGGCGACCTTGGAGGACCACCGGGTGTACCTCACCTGGCAGGGCCCGGCGGGACCTCAGAGCGCGACCTTGGTGCTCCCACAAAGCCTCAGCTGGCGCCTCGCCAAAGGCCAAACCGACCCCGTGCTCGGGTGGTACTCGCCTAGCTTCGGCGTGAAGGTGCCGGCGTGGTCTGTGATCGGCAGCGGGCGAGGTGGTGCCGGCACGGCGCTTCGCTCAGAGCTTTATTTCCAAAGAGCTTTATTTCCAAAATAGACAAAAGGACTGACATGTGCGGCATCGCTGGCACCTACCAACACCCAGAAGGGCTCCCGCTCGCCAAGGTAATGTCTGAGCGGCTGGCCCACCGCGGCCCCGACGACGCCGGCCTGTACAGCTTTTCCGACAGCCGCATCTCGGCCCACCTCGCTCACCGCCGGCTCTCGATCATCGACCTCGCCCAAGGCGCCCAGCCCATGGTAAAAGACGGCCTCGCCATCGTCTATAACGGCGAGCTCTACAACTACCGCGAGCTGCGGGCCGAGCTCGCTAGTTCGGGCTCGCAGTTCATCACCAACTCTGACACCGAGGTCGTCTTGGAGTCCTGGAGGCGCTTTGGGCCGCGCTGCCTGCCAAAGCTCCGGGGCATGTTCGCGTTCGCAGTCCTAGACGAGCGCAGCGGTTCCCTTTTCCTAGCCCGTGACCCCTTTGGGGTAAAACCCCTCCACTACGTGGACCGAGGCGGGCGAGTGCTTTTCGCTTCGGAACTAAAGGCGCTGTCGGCGGCGCTCGGGGCCGAGCTCGAGCCCGACCCCGCGGCGCTCGTTGCCTCGGTCCTGTTTTATTGGGTGCCCGACAGCCGCTGTTCGCTAAAGGGCGTCCAAAAGCTCCAACCAGGGACCTGCGCGGAGTTCCGCCCCGACGGCAGCCACCAGGTGCAGGCCTACTTCGACATCGCCCAAGTGGCCGCGGCCGCTGCCGCCGGCCCCGCCTACGACCTCCGAGAGGTCATCCAAGGTTCTGTAAAAGCGCACTTAGTGGCCGACGTCCCGGTATCGTCGTTCCTCTCGGGCGGCCTTGACTCGGGGATCGTGACCGTGCTCGCCAAGGCGGCCAACCCCTCGCTAGACGCCTACACGATCACGTTCCGGCGCGAGGACCAACGCCTTGAGGCGATGCCCGACGACGCCACCTACGCGCGCAAGATCGCCAAGCGTTACGGCGTCGAGCTCCACGAGATCGAGATCGCCCCCGACGTCGTCGGCCTCCTGCCCCAGCTCGTGGACATCTTGGACGAGCCTATCGGTGACCCTGCCGCCATCAACACGCTCCTAATGTGCCAAGCCGCCAGGGAGGCTGGGGTGAAAGTAGTGCTGTCGGGCATGGGGGCGGACGAGATGTTCGGCGGGTACCGCAAGCACGTCGCCTGCCTGATGGCCGGGCGCTACCGCCAACTCCCCGGGCCCGCCCGCCAAGCCGTGAGGATGGCCGTCGACAAGGTGCCGGTGGCTGCGGCGGGACGGGGGCTTCGCTATGCCCGCTGGGCCAAGAGGTTCCTCACTTTCGCCGAGCTGCCCGAGGAAGAAGCGTTCCGCCGTAGCTACACCCTCTACGACCCCCAAGAGCTCCTTGGCCTCCTCGACCCCGCCTTGGAGCCGGTAGTAGAAGAGGTGCTGGCGGACCACCTCACAGCCTATGCCGACAACACCCTCGAGGACCAGGTCAACAGGATGTGCCTAGCTGACTCGCGCCTTTTCCTCCCCGGCCTCAACTTGACTTACACAGACCGAGCAAGCATGGCAGCCTCCACCGAAGTGCGCGTGCCCTTCGTCGACCCGGTAGTGTTCCGCGCCGCCTTCTCGCTGGCGGGTAAGGACAAAATAGCCGGCCGCAAAGGCAAGCTGGCGCTCCGAGAAGCAGCCCGTGCCTGGCTGCCCGACGAGATAATCGACCGTCCCAAGGCGTCGTTTTCAGCCCCTCTTAGGGCGTGGGTGCGCCGCGACTTGGCCGAGCTCGTCGACGACGTCCTCCAGCGCGGCGAGCTGGTCGGGAGCGGGTTCTTGCGACAAGAGGCGGTCCGCAAGCTCGTCCAGGACGACCGCTCTGGGCGCGAGGACCGCTCCAAGCAGATCTGGCAACTGCTCACCCTGGAGCTTTGGTACAGGCACACAGCCAAGGCGGTGCCAGCCGGCGTCTAATATGGGCTCGGCGCGCCTTGTACAGACGCAATTGCCGCTTTTGCTCCTTATGACGCCGCAGGCCCACCTGGGCTTTCCTCAAGGACGCACAGCGGGGCCACGGCCACGATGAGCGAATTGTAACTTTCCGATCTTCGAACCCCCTAAGGACGTCAGGTACCATCCACCTGCGGGCAAAAATCTTCCCGTGAATAAACCCCCTACTACGAGGAGGACCTATGGCAAGGCGCACCGCACCCAAGCGGGCCAAAATGGCAGGAGCGATTGTTGGGTTGCTTGGTTTGTTGGGCGTGCTCGCGCTGGTTGTCCCCGGGGCCAGCAGCTCAGCGTCTGCGTCAACCGCGTCGATCGATTGCACTATTCCTTCCGGTGGTGACTACTTAGCTACGGTCAGCGGCGACACCGCGACGGTGACGCTCAGTTCTGACTGTACGGCTAGTCCCTACTACCTCCTCGTCTACAGTGCCAGCAACAACGATGTCCAGCCCATCTCCCCGTTGCCCGCTACTTGCCCTACGTACCCCCTGA
>JAMDDF010000052.1:3454-3884 GCA_023489205.1 Actinomycetota bacterium
GACTAGCTACCCCCCGTCTGACGACGTGTTCCCCGAGTACGCAGCAGCTGGCTCGCCCGTGGAGTTCTCGGGTTCGACCGCGACCGTGACGTTGCCCAACAGCTGTTGGCAGTTGGACGTGGAGAACTACTTTGGGGCCCAGGTGAGCCCGGTCACCAACGTGGCCGAGGGGTTGGGCGGCAACTTCATCTGGGGAGAAAACGGGCCTGTCGGCGTCTCCTGCACCCCTGTCAACACACCGGGCACTGCGGCGCCCCTGACGATCGGCTACTGGAAAAACCACACATCGGCGATGTCGCCGCTATTGCCTCAGACGCTCGGCAATTACGAGGTGACCACCACCACCGAAGGCGTCGCTGTGCTCTCGGACCCGAGCGCCAAGTACGCCGAAAACCAGCTCGCAGCCCAGCTCCTTGCCGCCGAGCTCAAC
>JAMDDF010000091.1:0-682 GCA_023489205.1 Actinomycetota bacterium
GGAGCGATCAGCTCCTCGGTCGCCTCCTCCCGGCCAAAAAAGAGCCCCGAGTCTGCCTCTTGGAACGGGTCGAGGCCCAGGTAGGGGGGCGGTGCTTTGGACGCCCGGGCGTCGGATGTGACCCGTGCCCTCAACAGCGCGCCCACCCAAAGGTCTTGTTCGGCTTCGCCAATGCCGCACTCAGCGAGGAGCGAGCGGTAAAGGCCAAGCTGGGCCGGCCCCGGCAAGTGCTTGCCGCTGAAATAGTCGCCCACTGTCGCAACTGGTGTCTTTGTCCTCCTCGCCAGTTCCCGCACGCTCAGCCCCTGCCTGGCGCGAAGCGCCGTCAGCTCTCGGGCTAGGTCAGCCCGTGTCTCGACCGAGAGAGGTCCGCGTACGTCCAGGTCCATGGCTATCACCTTCGCTTGCTAGCAGGCTTTTGGCCTGTCGGACGCTGATCGTAGACGCTGGCTGGACGCGGTGTTGGGATGATCGGCCATCGCCACCAGCGTCATCGCGACCTGGCCCTTGTCCGTTCCGCCAACGGTGACGACCGAGGACCGTCAGCCTCCATTTTTCCCTTGCAGGAAAAACCTCCCCAGGGAGAACCGCGTAGTCTAAACGAGGCGTCGACCCACGGCGCTCTGGTGGAGGTGTGACGAGTTGAGCAGTATTGCGATAATAGGCACGGGCCACATGGGCC
>JAMDDF010000091.1:692-3880 GCA_023489205.1 Actinomycetota bacterium
GCGCGCGCGAGCCGGGAGCTAGGAGGGACTTGGGGTCAGTGGCACCGGGTGCGGCCGTGCGAAGCTACGGGGAGGCCTTGGCCGAGGGGGAGGTCGTGGTGATCGCCATACCATTTTCCCAGGTAGCCTCTTTCGTGCAAGAGCACCGTGACCAGCTACAGGGAAAGATAGTCGTCGATATTACTAACCCCTTTGACGATTTGAAGGACCGAAACAAGGCGGCGGCCCAGATAACTTCTGAGCTTATAGGGGGCCGAGCAAGGGTAGTGGCGGCGTTCAAGGACAATTTTGCCGGTACGCTGTACCGTGAGGACCGGAGGGATGGTGAGCGCATTCAGGTCCGCGTAGCTGGGGACGATGACGCTGCCAAGGCAGTGGTGGCTTCATTGGCAGAAAAACTCGAGGCCGACGTCCTCGACTGCGGGAGCCTGGCCAACGCCCGGTTCCTTGACGCCATGGTGAGCTTGATGGTCTTCTTGGACTCCGCTTACGCAGACGGTCACCAGCGATCTGGTTGGATCTTTGCCTCGGCGCTCTGCGAATAAGCCAGGGTTGGCCCGTGCTAGCGCTCCATTGGATCACCGCGCCTTGGCGCTCCTAGTGTCGACCACCAGCGAGGCAAACATCGCCACATTTAGGAGAAGACATGTCGACGATCGCTACACCTGACGGTCACAACACCGGCACCGCCGCCCGGGTCGAAGAGCTGCTCTCTTCGATGAGCCTTGCCGAGAAGGCGGGACAATTGACCCAGTACTTCTACTTCGGGAACCGCAGCGCCGAGCCCGAGCCCTGGGCCGACGAGCAGTCGCGCCAGGTGGAGGATGCACTCGGGCATGGCCGTGTTGGCTCGATGCTGTTCGTGAGTGACCCGGCAGAGGTAAACCGCTTGCAACGCCTAACGATCGAGGGGAACCGGCTCGGGATCCCTGCACTGTTTGGCTTCGATGTCGTCCACGGCCTGCGGACGATCTTCCCGGTCCCGATCGCCATGGCAGCCTCTTGGGACCTCGAGGCGGTGGAACGGGCACAAGGGGTAGCGGCACGCGAGGCGAGGGCTGTGGGGATCCACTGGACCTTCGCTCCTATGGTCGACATAGCCCGTGACCCGCGTTGGGGGCGGATCGTCGAGGGCGCAGGCGAGGACCCCTACCTCGGCGCGGCTCTGGCCGCGGCCCACGTCCGCGGGTTCCAAGGGGGCGTCCTCGGGGCGCCTGAGCGGCTCGTTGCAGGGCCAAAGCATTTCGCCGGCTACGGCGCTGCCTTGGGGGGCCGGGACTACGACGAGGCCGACCTATCCGACTCGGAGTTCTGGAACGTCTACTTGCCACCCTTCCGCTCCGCTCTCGAGGCCGGGGCCGCCAACATAATGACGGCCTACATGGACCTCAACGGGATCCCCCCAACCGGGAACCGCTGGCTGCTGGTCGAGGTCCTGCGCGAAAAGCTGGGCTTCGAGGGTTTCGTGGTGAGCGACGCCAACGCTGTACGAAACCTGGTAACACATGGGTTCGCGGCGGACCTGACCGACGCCGCGGCGCGGGCAGTGGACGCCGGCGTCGACGTGGAGATGGCGATCAGCGACCCTGCCTACGCCCACCTCGAGGAGGCGGTGGCGGGCGGGGCGGTGAGCCTGGAGGCGGTCGATGCCTGCGTACGGCGCATCTTGGCAGTCAAGCTCCGGCTCGGCCTGTTTGACCAGCCCTACGTGGATGAGGAGCGCGCTCGCAGCACCCTGGCTGACCCGGCACACCGCGACGTCGCCCGCGTCACAGCGCAGCGTTCGGCGGTCCTGCTGCGAAATGAGGGCGGTCTCCTGCCACTGGACCCCGACGGCCTCCGTTCGGTCGCGGTCCTGGGGCCCCTCGCGGACTCCAAGCGCGACACCTTGGGGCCGTGGGCCTTCGATTTCGACCTCGCCGAGACCGTGACTGTCTTGGAAGGGGTACGCGCCAGGCTCGGCGAAAGCTCGGAGGTACACCATGCCCCTGGGGTGCGGCCAATATCCCGCCTTTTCCCCTCCATTTTCGACCAGTTCCCGGCCAACGCACCTACCCAGCCGGACAACTTCGACGACGAAGCGGAACTCACCCGAGCCGTGGATCTCGCCTCTGGCTCCGACGTTGCTGTCGTCGTGCTCGGCGAATGGCAAAATCTGATCGGTGAGCAGGCTTCACGCTCCACGCTTGGACTTCCCGGTAGGCAGCTCGAGCTGCTACAAGCTGTCGTGGCCACCGGCACCCCCGTGGTATTGCTCGTCATGAACGGCCGCCCCCTGGACCTTCGGTGGGCGGCTGAACATGTCCCCGCCATCCTTGACATTTGGTACCCGGGGACCCAGGGCGGCCACGCGGTGGCCGACCTTATCTTTGGTGACGCGTCGCCGGGCGGGAAACTTCCGTTTTCCTGGCCCCGTAGTGTCGGGCAGATCCCGGTCGTCTACTCCCATACGATGTCGCACGACCCTGAGAAGCAGGCCGAGCGCTACTGGGACGAGCCCAGTACCCCGCTCTTCCCGTTCGGCTTTGGGCTGAGCTACACCAGCTTCGGCTACTCCGATCTTGTGCTCGACCGCAATGAACTACCGATCGGTGAAAGCTTGACAGTCTCGGTCAAGGTCACGAACACCGGCGACCGCCCTGGCGATGAAGTGGTCCAGCTCTACTTGCACCAGCGTTACGGCACGGCGTCGCGCCCGGTCCGCGAACTGAAGGGCTTTCGTCGTGTGCACCTGGGAGCCGGGGCATCGCGCACCGTCGACTTCACCCTCGGGCGGGCGGAGCTGGGTTATTGGAACGCAGCTGCGCACGACCACGTCCTTGACCTGACGACATTTGACATCTGGGTAGGTGGGGATTCGACGGCCGGGATGTCCGCGTCGTTCAGTACCGTTGGCGAGAGGGCTCCACAAAAAATGACGAACGGATGACTGCAACATGACAACGGCAGCGACATTCGGCATAGTGGGCAGCGGCTACCGAGCGCAACTGCTCGTGAGCGTCGCCCAACGCATCCCCGAACAGCTAACCCTGGTGGGCGCAGCCGTGCACCGGCCGGAGTCCGTGGAGGAGGTCGCCAAGAACTGGAGAGTGCCCACGTACCTCTCTCCCGAGGAGCTCTTGCGCAGGACCCGGCCCGACTTCGTGCTCACCTGCGTCCCAAGGTCGGTCAACGCTGCGATCGTCTCC
>JAMDDF010000090.1:0-784 GCA_023489205.1 Actinomycetota bacterium
AGCACCACAAGCCCGGCTGACGGCCCGAACCGGGTGCTCCAGCGTGCTCTCGACCTGGCCGAGGCCGTTTGGCGGGCGCAGGAGGACCCGGCTCGACCAGGAGCGATCGGAGTTTCCACCAAGGGCCTCACGGGCGAGGCGGGCGTACAGCTCTCCGGCATGCCGGGATGGTCGGGCCTGCGGATCCCGGCGCTGCTCCGTGAACGCTTCCCGACCTCGGCCGTAGTCATCGTGAACGACGTGAAGGCTGCGACGCGGGCGGAGATGACCTGGGGAGCCCTCCGTGGCGTGGCCCACGGCCTTTATGTCAACCTCGGGACGGGGATCGCCGCAGGCATAGTGGCCGCCGGGGAGCTCGTCGAAGGGGCGCACGGAGCCGCCGGTGAGATCGGTTACCTCCTCCCTTCGAGAAAAGCCCTGGCGCGCTTGCGCCCTCGCCAGCCGGGCGAGGAGGCGTTGGCCCTTCTCGAAGGGCTCGTCGGCGGAGGAGCCGTACCCACTCGCACCCGCCGAGAGCTCGGGACGGCCTTGAGCATGGAGCAGCTCATCGAGCAAGGCGCCCGGGACGCGAAAGCCGCCTCGGCCCTGGACGAACTGTTGGACGAGCTCGCGTTCTGGATCGCCAACGTTGCCGTGTTCCTCGACCCAGCGCGCATCGTCCTCGGCGGAGGCTTCTTGCAAAGGCGTTGCAGCGCCTCGTGCAGGTTTTGTACGTGTCGCAGGGGAATCCGATGAACGTAACAAAGTACCACATCATGGAAATCCTTGAGCCTTCCCTCCTGCT
>JAMDDF010000090.1:794-3898 GCA_023489205.1 Actinomycetota bacterium
CCGAACGGCTCCGGGGCACCCTCGAGCGCTTCGCTCCTTTTGTCCCCGAGGTCGAACGGGCGCGCTTCGGGGCGGACTCAGCGCTTGTGGGGGCTGGTGCCGTGGCGCTCCGGCTGCGCCAACCAGTGATGACGGGCCCGTCTGGTGATTTCTCGGGAGAATTGCCATGAGTGACGTTTCTTGTGCCCTGCAATCGCCGTGGCTCGCCGTGACGGTTGCACCGGAGGGGATCTGGGAAGTGGAGAAACTGGCGAGGGACTCGACATGGCCCGCCGAGGCCATGAACCTGACCGGCCGCACCAACCGAGTAGAGGGCGCTCACCACGATGCAGTGACCGCCGGCAAGTCTTTCTCTCAAGCAGACCTCAGGAGGTAGCGTGACAAAGATCGCGATCGTCGGGGCTGGGAGTCTTGTGTTCACCAGGACCTTGGTCACCGACCTTATCCAACAGGAAGCAACAGCCGACGCCGAGGTGCATCTCGTCGACATCGACAGCCAACGCCTCGCCGACGCCACTAAGGCCGTCGAGGCTATCGGCGCCGCTGCCGGCCGCTCGATCCCCGTTGTGGCTTCGACCGACTGCTCCGAGGGTGTGCGAGGTTGCGACTACGTGGTCAACACCATCCAGGTCGGAGGAAAACACGCCACTCGGGTCGATTTCGACGTACCCGAGAAGTACGGCGTGCGCCAGACGATCGCGGACACACATGGCATCGGTGGCATCTCGCGTGCTCTACGGACTATCCCGCCAGTGCTCGACATCGCCCGTGCCGTCGCCGAGCACGCCCCAGACGCCTACCTCCTCAACTACACGAACCCCATGGCCATGGTGGTAATGGCGCTCACACGCATAGGGGCCACTCGCCACGTCGGTCTTTGCCACGGTACGGAGAACACCGCCAGGGAGCTCGCTGGCTACCTCGGTCTCGGCCACCCTTCAGAGCTTTCCTGGCGAGCAGCAGGCATAAACCATATGACCTGGTTCCTTGACCTCTCGGTAGCGGGCAAAGACGCCTACCCACGGCTCCGGCAGCTGGCCAGGTCGATCGACCCCTCCGCCCACGAAGACGGTGTCCGCTTCGAACTGTTGCGGCGGTTTGGGTACTTCGTGAGCGAGTCGAGCGTCCACAACGCCGAGTACTACCCGTGGTTCCTCCGCAGAGGCGCGGGGACGGAACCCCACGGGGTCCGCGTGCGCGAGTACCTGTTTCGCCTGGACGACCTCGAGCGCGAGTTCGAATACGAGCGGGCCACGTTGGCAGAGACGGGCCCTCTCCAGCTGAAGCCCCAGAGCAACGAGTATGCGCCGCGGCTGATCGCCGCCTTGGAGAGCGGTGCCGATTACCGCTTCATGGCTAACGTCGTAAACGCTGGCCCGCTGATATCCAACTTGCCCGACGAGGCTTGCGTCGAGGTCCCCTGCTTCGTGGACGGGCGGGGGGTTACCCCCGGGCACGTGGGGCGGCTCCCGGAGCAGTGCGCTGCCCTCAACCGGGCCCAGATCAACGTCCAACTCCTCGTGGTAGAGGGTGTCCTCGAGCACGACCGAGAGGCCATCTACCAGGCTGCCTTCTTGGACCCCCTTCTTTCTGCCCAGCTCACCCTCGACGAGATCACCTCTCTAGTCGACGAACTCATCGCCACCCACGAAAACCCTAGCGCCCTCCCCTAGCGCTACCAGGGGAGCCATTGAACCCTGCTTATCGAAATTGCAAAGGAGAAAACAAAACCATGGGAAGACGTAGAGATCATAGCGCTTTTAGGGCAATTGCCACCTCAGCGATCGCTGGCCTTGCCCTGGTTGCCACGACCGCGGGGACGTCCTTCGCAGCACCAAGACCGGTATCTGCCAAGCAGGACGTGACTATAAACGTCGCCTTGGCCTATCCTCCCCCACCCAAGGCGACGCTCGCCGCCTTCACCAAGTCGACGGGCATCCGCGTCAACTATTCCTACATCCAATGGGACAGCTTGCAGACCAAGATTGCCGCGGCAGCCGAGGCCCATACTTACTTCGCCGATGTCACCGACGTCGACTGGTCCAAGGTCGGCGAGTACTACGAGACGAAGTGGTTCCTGCCCCTGAACAAGTACTTCAACCTGGCATCCGTACGCGCTAACTACCCTCAGGTGGACTCCTTCATCCGCAACGGCAAGCTCATCGGGATGCCCTCAGATATTTCCTTGATGGTGACAGACGTCAACGTCAAGGACTTCGCCAAGGCCGGGATCACCAAGATGCCTACTACCTTCAGCCAGTACGTCGCAGACCTAAAGACACTCCAGGCTAAAGGCGTGGCCGCCCACCCGCTCGACATCCCCTTTGCGGCGGCCGAGGGCCTGTCAACCTATTGGTACGAGCTGACGGCGGCGTTTGGTGGCCGCGTGCTGAGCCCCTCGTACAAGCCTGAGTTCACCTCGCCCTCCTCGCCAGGTTACAAGGCCATGGCTTGGATGGTCGCCGCCTACAAGGAGGGGCTCGTTCCCAAGGCCAACCTGGGCCTCATCGACTACCAGGGGTTCACCCAGGACATGGCCACCAATAAGACAGCCAGCGTCTTTTCGGACTACTCCGGCGACATCGGCACCATCTACGACGTGCCGAGCTCTTCCAAGGTGGTCGGCCAGGTGCAGTACATTCCGACGCCAGGGCTCTCCGGGCCGGCGCCTAACTTGGCCAACCCGGACGGCATCGGCATACCGGTGGAGGCCAAGAACGTAAAGGCCGCAGTAGAGTTCATAAAGTGGTTCGACGAGCCGGCCAACCAGGCAGACTTCGCCGGGGCGCGCGGCGGCGCCAAAGCCATCGAAGGCTTCCCCGCCGGGGCGCGCGGCGGCGCCAAAGCCATCGAAGGCTTCCCGCTGCCCGCGAACAGACAGGGCCTGGCCCTTCTCGTTGCCTCCCATAAGGTCCCAGGTGCGGCCGCACTCGCGTCCCTGGCCGAGCACCACTCGCGAGCTGTCTTCCCCGGAGGTGCGCCACCGTGGTACCCGGCCTTCAGCCATGCCGTTTACACCAACCTCCACAGCGCCGCGGCCGGGCAGGAGAGCGTCGCCAGCGCCATCAAGGCGATCGCTGCCCAAGTTGCCAGCCTGGGCGGCT
>JAMDDF010000060.1 GCA_023489205.1 Actinomycetota bacterium
CGGCCAAAGGCGCCTCTCGGGCGTGTCGACTTGCATGCCCCCAGCCTGGCAGACTGCCCGGACATGCCGGCATCTATTGCCCAAGCCGGGCTCTCACCCAAGTTCCCAGACAAGCTGCCATCGAGGGTACTGATCGCCAACCGGGGCGAGATCGCTGTCCGAGTAGCGAGGGCTTGCCGCAGCCTAGGGATCGCTTCCGTCGCCGTTTATTCCGAAGCTGACCGCGCCTCGATGCACGTCCGCGCAGCCGACGAAGCCTACCTGTTGGGCCCGGCACCAGCTGCCGAAAGCTACCTCTCCGTCGAGCGGATCCTGGCGGTGCTTGCGCGCTCAGGAGCCGACGCGGTGCACCCTGGTTACGGTTTCCTCGCCGAGAACGCCGGCTTCGCCCGGGCAGTGATCGAAGCGGGCGCCACTTGGGTCGGCCCGCCCACAGAGGCCATAGAGGTGATGGGGGACAAGATGAGCAGCCGGGCTGCTTCCCGGCGTGCTGGCGTTGAACCGGTCCCAGGCACCGACGAGGCGCTCAAGGGGCCAGAGGAAGTCATAGCTTTTGGCGAACGCCACGGCTGGCCAGTCGCCATCAAGGCAGCGTTCGGAGGGGGTGGGCGGGGCATGAGAGTCGTGACTTGTCCCGAACGGGCCGCAGAAGCCCTCGAGTCGGCCCAGCGGGAGTCCGAGAAGGCCTTCGGCCGGGCCGAGTGCTACCTGGAGAAGTACCTCCCATGGCCGCGCCACGTAGAAGTCCAGGTCGCGGCCGACTCGCACGGCAACGTAGTGCACCTCGGCACCCGCGACTGCTCGGTCCAACGCCGGCACCAAAAGCTGGTGGAAGAGGCGCCCGCGCCCGCCCTGGAACCTGGCGTCGCCGAGGCAATGGGTGAGGCAGCTACGCGTGTGGCGCGTGCCTGCGGCTACGAAAGCGTCGGCACGGTCGAGCTCATCTACCAAGACGGCGAGTTCTACTTCCTCGAGATGAACACCCGGCTCCAGGTCGAGCACCCCGTAACCGAGCTCGTCACCGGCATCGACTTGGTAGCGCTCCAGCTCGCACTGGCCGCTGGCGCGCCCCTGCCCTTCTCCCAGGACCAAGTGCACCTAAACGGGCATGCGATCGAGGTGCGGGTCAACGCCGAGGACCCCGCCGGCGGGCGTTTCGTCCCCACCCCGGGTCCAGTAGAGCGCTTCCACCTCCCCGCTGGGCCCTGGGTGAGGGCCGACGCCGGGTACGAGTCTGGCGACAACGTAAGCCAGCACTACGACAACCTCCTGGCAAAGATCGTCGCCTGGGGCCCAGACCGGGAGAGCGCGCGCAACCGGCTCTTGTCAGCTCTGAGCGAGACAGAGGTGGACGGAGTGCCCACGACGATCCCGGCTCACGAAGTCGTGCTCTCCCACCCCGACTTCGTCGCGGTGGCCCATTCCACCACGTGGCTCACCGACAAAGTCGACCTCGCCTCGCTCACCTCTGGCCCGGTCGCGCCCGCCGCCCGAGGCCAAGAGCGAACTGACGTAGCCGTCGAGGTCGCCGGGCGTCTCTACAACGTGAGCGTCTGGCTGCCAAGTGGCCTCCCGGTTAGGGAAGGCGCGCCTAGTGCCGGGGCATTTGAGGGCGGGGCTTTTGAGGGCGGGGCTTTTGAGGGCGGGGGTGGCGAGGTGAGCGTCCCCATGCAGGGAACTATCGTGAAGGTGCTCGTCCAGGCGGGCGACCACGTGGACGAGGGCCAAGCCGTCTGCGTCCTTGAGGCCATGAAGATGGAGAACTACATAGTCTCGGGCGTCTCAGGCACGGTCCTCGAGGTCCGCGTAGGTCCAGGCGCATCAGTGGGCGCCGGCGACGTCGTTGTCGTCATCGCCTAAGTTGCCGAGTGCATTTGGCGCGCTGAGCGAACTAGGGCTCCAGTCGAGCCCGATATCGAGTGCTCGCGCCGAGTGGGTAATGGCACCGGAGGAGATGTAATCGACACCGCATTCGGCAACGGCACGAGCATTTGCAACCGTTATGCCCCCCGAGGCCTCAACCTTGGCGCCGGCCCTCCTCGCTCGCCTGACAGCCTCCTTGGTCTGTTCAAGGGACATATTGTCGACCAAGATGAGGTGGGCACCCGCCTCAAGTGCCTCATCCAGCTCTGAAAGGTTGTCCACTTCCACCTCGACGGGGAGCGCCGACGCGCCAGCGCGCAGCGCCATCTCCACGGCGCCAGTCACCCCTCCAAAAGCCGCAACGTGATTGTCTTTCACCAATATCGCATCGGACAATCCCAAGCGGTGGTTGGATCCCCCCCCGCAGCGGACCGCATATTTCTCCACCGCCCGCAGCCCAGGCAGTGTCTTGCGGGTGTCCCGCACCACTGCGCCGGTACCCGCAACGGCACTGACCAACGCCGCGGTCGCAGTCGCCACGCCGGAGAGGTGCGTGACCAAATTGAGGATGCTACGTTCGGACGCCAGCAAAGTGTCGGCCGGCCCGCGCAGCTCGCCTAAGACCTGACCGGCTTCCACTCGCGTCCCATCCTCGGCGCGTGCGTGCGCTTGCGCCCGTCCCGTACCTAGGCGCTCGCTCACCTCATCTAGCACGATCTGAGCGACTAGCAGTCCCGCAAGCGTCCCCGCCTCGCGCGCTACCAGCGAAGCCGCCGCTGGGCGCGCCCCGACAAGGGCCCCCGTCGGGTCGCCGGCCGGCATGTCTTCTGCAACAGCGCGCTTGGCAAGGTCGCGAAAAGCCTCCCAGGGGGGTTGGAAGACGCTCACAGTGCGACTGTCTTCGCTCGCGGCCTGCCCACGTCAGGCCCATCACCGCCACCGCCGTCCAGGTCCCTCGAGCTCGCCGGGCGCCTGAGCGGCGGGTGCCTATGAGCAGGCCCAACCTCCACCTCACCCACTGGCACCTCACCCACTGGCATCTCACCCACTGGCACCTCACCCACTGGCACCTCACCCACTGGCATCTCACCCACTGGCATCTCACCCACTGGCATCTCACCCACGGCGAGCTCGCCACCAGGCAAGAGCTGGGCGACTTGGCGCACGAGCCACCGGGGGTCGCTCGCCTGGAAATCGGCCCTCCTGTGAGCCCCCCTGGACTCCTGCCGACGAAGGGCAAGGGCAGCCACGCAACGACCGACAAGGACCATGTTGGCCAGCTCCCTGCCTGCCAGCCCTCCTTCTGCCGGCTCACTGCGCGCAAGCGCTCCCCCTGCTCGGCTCCCGCGCAAGGCGCCAGCTGAGCCGTCGAGGAAACCGGCCAAGCGTGCCAAGCTCTCGGCGTCGCGGGTGACCCCAGCGAAAGCCTGCATAGCGTCGCGGACCTGCTGGCGCTCAAGGGGGCCGTCGCCGCCAGCGCCGGCTGCTCTTGTTTCAAGCGTGGCTCCCAGGCCCACAGCCCCCCGAGGCGCCACCGGGCCATCGCTTTCGAGCACCGCCGCAGCCGACCGCCGCCCGAGCACCGCTCCTTCGAGGAGCGAGTTGGATGCGAGCCTGTTCGCCCCGTGCAGCCCGCTGCAACCCACCTCGCCCACGGCCATGAGGCCCTCAAGGGTCGTCCGGCCGTCTACGTCGGTCAGCACGCCTCCCATTGTGTAGTGGGCTGTCGGGGACACGGGGACCCAGTCGCGCTCGGGGTCGATGCCACCAGCACGACAAAAGCCAACAAAGGTCGGGAAGTGCTCCTCCAAGAGCGCATGGTCGATCCCTGTGGCGTCCAAGTAGCAGTGGTCGCTCGCGAGCTCCGCCATGCGCCGCGCCATGGACGCGCTCACGACGTCACGCGGGGCAAGGTCGCCGACCCCCGCAGAGGTTAGGGGGTGGAGGAGCTCGCCGGCCGA
>JAMDDF010000011.1 GCA_023489205.1 Actinomycetota bacterium
GGCCAGTTCAGTCACTACGAGCGCAGCCCGCTCCTCGAGCTCGCTGGCGAGGCCGAGCTGGCAGATCGCGCCGCGTGCGTCGCGGATTGACCCGCAGACGTCTGTAAAGCGCGAGTACGAGCGAGCCGGGTGGCCTTTTTGGACTGCCTTGTTTGGCTCCCCGAAGGAGCTCGCATCGGGGGGCTCACCTCGGGCTCGTCCTGACTCTGGCTGACCACACGGCGCTATGCCCACCGTTGCTCCTTTACCCAAGGAGGCCAAAGCTTATGCAGCGCTCCCGTGCCGCCGGCTCCAGTGCCGACGGCTCCAGTGCCGACGCATGGGGACCTCATAGCTGTCCTTCGAGCACGCGTCAACTGCATTGCTGCACCGCTCAGCCGGCCTAGTGGCAGAAGCCACTAGCGGCAGTGGCCTCGGCCGGTTCGTGGCCCGCACATCTGTCCACCCGTTGTGGCTCCTTGGGATGCTAGGACAGCTGTCGGGCTTCGGGCTGCACGCCTTGGCCCTTCGCGACGGCCCTCTCACGCTCGTGCAGCCTCTAATGGTAACCGAGGTCGTGTTCGCGCTCCCCCTCCGCCACCTCTTGGAGGGCCGGCGCCCCCGGAACTTCGAACTCGTCTGGGCGGGGGTCCTGTGCGCCGGGCTCACAACTTTCCTCGTGGTGGCGACGCCAGCCGAAGGGCCGGCCCGGTCCCCCGACCCCGTACCGACAATAGTAACGGTCGTGTTACTGGGGGCAGGTATGGCCTTGTGCGCCCTGGCCGGTCGCGGTGCTAGGGGCAATTGGGCAGCCGCCGTGCTGGCCGTCGGGGCTGGGCTAGGCTTTGCCGGCACCGCCGGCGCACTGAAACAGGTAACCAGTCAGCTCAGCCACGGGCTGGGGCCGGTCTTGGTGTCCTGGCCCATTTACGCAGTAGCCGCCGGCGGCGCAGCGGGGATGCTGCTAAGCCAGCTCGCGTTCCGAGCGGGCCCGCTTCGCGCCAGCCTGCCGACCATGGCCACGGTGGACACGGTGGTCAGCTTGGTCATCGGGGTGACCGTTTTTGACGAACCCTTCAGGCTCTCCCCTCTCGCCTTGTTCGGCGAGGTCGCCGGCCTTGTGACCGTGGTAATCGGGCTCGCTTTATTGACGAGCGGGGAGGGTGGCGGCCGCCATGCACCCGGGCCTTCGGCGGGGCGGCCAGCCGAGCTAGTTGGGCGAGACATAGCCTGAGAGCGCCGAGCTCGAAGGGTGGATGTCGGCGAAGTACTCGTCGGCGCGTACCTCCACGACGCTAAAGCCGGTGAGGTCGCCGTCGCCGTTGACCGCTACCGGCCCGCGCTGGCCTGGGGTGTAGCCAACCACCACCGCAACGTGAGAAGCGTACAGGGCCGGCGCGTCAAGGCCGTACACGGCCACGTCACCAGGCTCGGGCACGTAGCCGCTACCGAGCGGGTGCCAGGTGCCATGCGCCACGCCCCACTCGTAAAAGCTGGCCGCCGAGGAGTTGATGTCCCCGTTTTTGTACTGGTAAACGATGGGCACACCCGCCTTCTGCCAGGCCCACGCGGCGAAGTCCGCGCACCACTCCTCTGAGAGGTCGGAGTTGCCACAGCCTGTGCTGCCAGAGTGCCAGTAGGCACTGAACTTGTTGCAATAGCTGTCGGGTGGGTCTGTGCGGTACCCGATCTGGCTTTCGGCCGCCTCGACTATTCGCGCCCGCAGCGGCGACAGCGTCGAGGGCCTGGGCACAAGGGCCGTGGTGCCTGTAGCGGTCTTCAGGGCCATGAAGCGCCTCGAGCCGTCCTCGGCGCCGAGGGCCGAGCGGGGAGCGCCCGGCCCCGAAAGCAAGCCCCAGGCTAGGGCCGCGACACCAAGGCCCAGTACGGCTAGCCCCGCCAAGGCCCTACGCCGCCGGCGCACCCGCTCTGTCGCTTTGTAGTGCACCTTGTGAGTACGCACACCCAGGTTGCCCGCGCTCACACCAGGGCCCCCAGGCTTTGGCACCCAGACACTATCGGGGGAGTTCCCTGACAATTACCTGAAAAAAGCCGCGAAGCTGGAGGTCGGGGAGGGTTGCCCAAGCAAGATGCCAAGACTCGCGCCGCTGACGCTCCTACGATCGGGTCGTGGCACAAAATGTTGCCGCTCACAGCTATCCAGTTCACGAGGCGGGTCGGGTGGGAAAGTTCTTCAAGCGCTTGTCGGTTGTGGTCCTTGTCGTCGTCATCCTGGCTGCGGCCGGTACGCTCGTGCAGCTGTTCCGCTCCCTGCCCACCGCTACGGTTTCGGTGGTGCTCCCCTCTTCGACCAAGGTGCCTGGGCCCCCGCTCTCGCTCCCCTGGCCGAAGTCCGCCACCGCCTCGCTCGAAGTGGACGGCATCGGGACCATGGGGGGAGTGCGCGCCAACGAGGTGAGACCACTCGCCAGCGTAACCAAGCTCTTCACCGCGCTTGTCGTGCTGAAGCACCACCCCCTCGCCGTAGGCCAAAACGGCCCCACCATAACCCTGACCCCAGCCGACGCCGCCGCCTACTCCGTGGACGCTGCGCAAAAGCAGTCGGTCGTTCCGGTGGCCGCCGGTGAGCACCTGACAGAGCTCCAAGCGCTCGAAGCGATGCTCGTCCCCTCTGCCAACAACGTGGCAGACATACTGGCCACCTGGTCGGCCGGCAGCAAGCAGGCCTTCGTGGCTCAAATGAACCAAGAAGCGACCGCCTTGGGGCTGCACCACACCCACCTCGCCGACCCCGCGGGCATCAACCCCGGCAGCGTCGGCACTGCCGCCGACATGGTCCGCTTGGCCGGGGTGGTCATGGCGAACCCCTTGCTACGCCAAATAGTTGCTATGCCGCAAGTGACCCTGCCCGTGGCCGGCACCGTCTACAACTACAACTACGCGCTCGGCCACGACGGCATAGTCGGGGTGAAGACGGGCTCGACGACGGTGGCTGGGGGCAACTTCGTCTTCGCCGCCAGCCGTGTCGTCGCAGGCAGGAGCGTGACCATCTTCGGGGCAGTGCTGGGGGCACCGGGCGTGCAGCCCCTGTTGGACGCTCTGCACGACGGGGAAAACCTGGCGTCCGCCGCGTTCTCCCAACTGCGCTTGGCAACCGTCCTGCCCGCAGGCCAAAAAGTGGTCGTCGTCAAGGCGAAATGGGGCAACGAGGTTACCGCTGGCACTTCCCGGCCGGTCAGCGTCTTCGGCTTCACGGGCGAGCCTGTCCAGCTAAAGGTCACGCCTTCGCCGGTCCTGTCAGCAAAGGTCACCAAGCTCGCGGCCGGCCAAAAGCTCGCCACCGTAGTCGTCAATGCCGCCGGCGGCCAAGCAGTGAGCGTCCCGGTGGTCGCCCCGCGCTCGCTGCCACAAGCGTCGCTCCGCTACCGGCTCACGCGCTTTTAGCTCTAGCCAAACGGCAAGCTAACGGCAAGCTCTTAGCCAAACGGCAAGCTCTCCGTCTAGCCAAGACTGTACCGCCTGCGACCACAGCGGGCGTGCGAACTTTAAGCCTTACAACTCCGGCACCCCTCATATGTTGGCTTCACCAACCGGTGCCATGTCTTCCCAGTCGTGCCAAAGAGCGAGCTGCTTGGGTACGATTGGGGGCAACTCGGGGGGACCTCGGAGGCAACCAGGAATGAACACTGGCGCGAACGACAAGGCAGCGACCCTGCGCGATGTCGCATCACGGGCCGGCGTTTCGCTGGCCACTGCTTCGTGCGCGCTCGGTCAGGGCCGGCGAGGGGTCAGCGAAGAGATGAGGGCTCGGGTACAGCGCGCTGCCGATGAG
>JAMDDF010000092.1 GCA_023489205.1 Actinomycetota bacterium
GTCACGGCGCACTGGGCCGGACGGGCGTGGGCACTCGGCCGTCCCGCGGCGGCCTACGGCGCCGTGGACGGCGGCGCGCAGGGGGCCGAGCTGGAGGGGCTGTCGTGCCCGGCACCCACCGAGTGCGTCGGTGTCGGCGAGCTCATCCACCCGGCAAGAGGCCCAGGGTCGCTTGGAAGTGCGCATGCCATAGGGGACGTGATCAGCGTGAATGCTCCTGCGCACAGTTGATGGGTCGGGCTCCCCGCCTCGGCCGCCCGGGTCGGTGGCCGTAGGCCCCTAGTTCCATAAGGACCACCTGGCTGGCGCTGGCTTGGTTGGCTGGCCTGGTCTGGCTGGCGGGGTGGTTACGAAACCGCAGAGGCCCAGGTAGATGGCCTGAATGTCGGAGGGGAGCGGAGTCCTTGCACGTGTTTCGGGTGTCCCCCTGAGCGTTCTTCGACAGGGCAGTCGAGCTCCAGGACAGCGGGGAACGTCGGCTGAATGTCTCTCCGACCGCACAGCTCAGCTGCGAGGTCCAGCAGGGCGACGCTCTTGCCAACCCGGCGAGGGCCGGTCAACACGACCAGGGAACCCCCGACCGGACCCGTCCCCAAGAGCTTTTGGCCTAGGGAGCAGACTCGATCAGCTTTACGATCTCATCGCGCCTGTAGCCCTGTTCACGCGCAAAGGCCAACAGCTCGTGGACCTTGCGCTGCAGGGCACCGCGTTCGGGCGTGCCCGCCACCGTTATGCCCCGGCCCCGCCGGAACTCGAGGAGCCCTTCGTCGCGGAGCACCCTTATGGCGCGGAGCACGGTGTTGCGGTTGACCCCGAGGACCGTTGCTAGGTCCTTGGCCAGAGGGAGGCGCTCACCTGGGTGGGCCTCGCCATCAGCTATAGCCCGACGGACGGCTGCGGCTACCTGCTCGAAGAGCGGCTCTGGTAAGGACGGGTCGATCTTGTAAGAGGCCATAGTACCTGTTAGCATAGCACCATGGGTTCAATGAGCAATGTCCTCGACCACCCGGCCGACGGCCCCGTGGCGGGCGCTCCAGGATGTCACGGCGTGCCGGCTGGCCCCGATGTCCCACCGCGCGAGGCATTGGCCCAAGAAGGACAGAGACGGCCGGGCGGTCTTGGCACCGAGGTCCTCTTCCCCGAGGCACGCCGTCTGGAGGTACAGCGCCACGCTGCGTCCTGGGCCCGGCGGAGATGGACGGCTCGGTGGTAAAGACGGCAAGCGCCGTCATAGACGGTGCCACTCGCCAGTGGGAGGTGGACGTAATGTTCACCAAGGCAGGGTCCGCCACCTTCAACCGCTACGCGGCCAGGCATTACGCCTGTTACCGAAAGAACGTGACGAACCCTCCCTTCTGTGCCCTTCAGGCAATCGACCTGAACGGGGTAGTCGAGTCCGCACCCGCTGTAGAAGCGAGGGCGTACGACGGGGCTGCGACCATCTCTGGTTCGCTCACCCGGCCATTCAGCAAGGCCGAGGCGACGAGGGCCGCCTCCTTGGTGCGTACGGCCTCCAAAGCTGCCCCCTTGTAAGGGGTGACGTCGAGGGCCTGGCTAATCGGTCCCGACGAGGGCGCCCAGGGACGGCCGTCAAGGAATCGTCACCCGTGCTCCCTGGTGCTCTCTCGGCAAAGGGAGGCTTAGCTCGGCGCGACGGGTTGCTCGAGGCCTCCGGTGCCAGACCCGGCTATCGGTCGCCTGCTACGAAGACGAAGGGGGCACGCCCCCCAAGGAAGAGATCGTCCTCCGCGCTGGCTTCGACATCGGCGACCAAGAGGTCCCCGTAAGCGAGACGGTCAGGGTCGCGGACCACGGAGGCGACGCGCCCGCAATAATGGTGCCTTATTGTGAGGGCGGGCGTTGCGGTGGCATTGCACCGGGGAGCCACGCAACGCTGGAGGGCGGCCCTGACGGCCCGGGAAAGGGAACGCCGCTTGCCTCGGCCCGCTCGGCGGCCCCACCGAGGAGCACGCGGGTCAAAGCGTTTGCGTCGTCCAAGAGCTCGTCGAGAGCCTCGTTGAGCTCGATGTCGGACAGCTCGTGGGCAGCCCCTCGGCGCAGGACGGCCGAGCGCAACCACTCCTTGATGAACGTCGGGGTAACCCCATCGGTGCGCTCGAGCAGATGGCCCCAGTCGCTCACGTGGAGAGACAAGCCTCGGCCGTAGAGCTCGATCAGCCGCCGGCGCCCCTCGGCGTCGGGCCGGGCCAGTTCGACGGCCAGGTCGACCCGCCCCGGTCGCGCTGCGAGAGCCGGTTCCAAGAGGTCGGGCCGGTTGGTAGTGAGCACAAAGGCGACGTCGACGTCGTCGTTGATGCCTTCCAGCTCGTTCATCAGCTGGAACAACAGCGGCTGGCCGTGCGCTCCGGGGATCGACCGTTCCTGGGCGACCAGGTCGACATCCTCCAAGACGACGAGAGAAGGGGCAAGCTCCCTCGCCATGGCGCAGGAAGTCTCGATCGCGCCGAGCCCGGTCCCCGTGAGAAGGATCACCGTCGCCTGTTGCATGCAGGCGGCGAGGTAACGGAGCGGCTGACGGGAGGGCGGGGATGGAACTTGACCCCAAGGCCGGCCATAGGCCCGAAGGGAGTGGCACGGTTCCCGAGCGAGATCATGTGGCCCCGGTAGACGTTGCGCTCCTTGGCCCGGCGTCGCAGCTCTGCGAGCGCCGCCTCGGCAGCTCCCGGCTGGGCCGCTATGACATCGACCATCACGTCCGGGACGGTAGGGCCACGCTCTGCGTCCCGGTGGACCAACAGCGCGCAAGGGCCCTCGGCCCCGCTCACGATGTAGAGCCTGAGGTTCACGCACGCCAAGGTGGCGTCCACGCCTACGGGCCGGCTCTCGTACTCGACAAGGCTAGGCCTCGCCGGCGGGCAGCGTAGCGACCGCCCTTGCGTTACGATAGCGTTACGATGCGCTGCCTTGCTTGTGGCATTGACTTCCCAGCCCGAGGACGGCGCCGCTACTGCTCAAGCGCCTGCAAACAAAAGGCTTGGCGAGAGCGCCGCGCCCAGCCCGCCCCCAAGCGCTGGCCGACTGCTGAGACCGTCTACGCGTGCCCCGGGTGCGACGCCCGCTACATCGGCGAACGCCGTTGCCCCGACTGCAACCTCTTCACTCGGAGCCTTGGCCCTGGGGCCCTGTGCCCCGCCTGCGACGAGCCCATCGCCGTCTCCGACATCATCACCGACTACCAACCCGCCCGCCGCAGTTGACTTCGGAGCCAGGACCAGGCCCTCAGCAGAGCAGCTCCTCCGGCTTCGTCGCCTTGCCAAAAAAATCCTACAAGGCATCGTGACAAACAAAGAGGACTCGATCGGGGCGGCTAGTAGCGGTGTGCGAAGCGTTGCCGGTCAGCGTCCAGATGGGTCGCTCAGGTCGGCGGGGCCCCCCGGCTGAGGCGACGACGCACATCCCGGAACCTGCCTCTTGCGATCTATACAGATTCCTGTACAGTTGGGGACGTGAGCTTGCTGGAGGACCCCACCCGCGTGCTGTCGGTGACAGAGGCCTCGCTGCGAGGTGTCGCCGGCCTGCTCAAAGATAGCGAGCACGGCACTGACACCGTCGTGGAACGCCACGGAAAGCCCGTTGCGGCGGTGGTCAGTATCCACCACTTCGAGGACCTCCGTGAGCTCGAGCGAGACCTACGATCCGCTGCCCTCGTGCTCAGCCGCGCAGCCACCGACACCGGACGGCGCACCGACTTGGACAGCGTCATCTCCAGCCTCGGGTTCAGCCGGGAGGAACTGGTT
>JAMDDF010000041.1:0-647 GCA_023489205.1 Actinomycetota bacterium
CGGGCGTCGTGCCCATATCTCCGGGCGTCGTATCGCCACCGCTCATCGCAAGCGCGGCCACGACGTCCGCGCCGCCGACGAAGAACGAGACCTCGATGGCATGACCGATGAGGCGCTGCTCGAACTTGCCGCCGGTGACGGCAGGGTCATGGTGATGTTCAACGTCGCCGACTTCCCGGACCTTGCCCGCCGCTGGGCCGAGGAGCACCGGTCCCACGCTGGCCTTGCCATCATTGTCGGGATCGACCATGCCGAGTTCGGCAGCATTCCCCGAGCACTCGCACGGTACGGGGCGTTGGTGCCCGCTACCAGGGAAAGAGCGGGTCGTAGCGTTGAGCGGTGACCGTTGTAACGCGGCTTCGTGGTGCGGGTGCCGGGTAACGGCGCCGGAAGGCGCAAGGCCGACGCCGTGCCCGGCATGCGCGAAAGAGGTGGCGCGAATGCCATCGAAGGTCCAGATGATGTGGCTGCTCGTACACTGAAAGCGCGTGCGACCGTTGCGTACTTTTCCCTTTTTTGATCGGGCAACTTCGATCTGGCAGTATTGGGGTCACAAGGACAGCTATGATGTTTGGGCTTGGCCGGCAACCCGCACAAACTTGTCAGCCGCACCCGCACCTCGGGCGAGGGATGGAAAGGAAGGGTTA
>JAMDDF010000041.1:657-3082 GCA_023489205.1 Actinomycetota bacterium
CCTGCTCATAACAGACCAGGGTTCCCAGAAAGGGACGCTCTTGGGCAACCTCACTGGAGAGACGCTCTCGGCTACCTTCGAGCTCGCCGGCGTCGACTCGCCCTTTGTCTACTACGGGGAGCCCTCGGGCGGCGGGACCGCCTCCAACGTCAGGCTGTTCTTCGAGACGAGCGGCGCCGGCGGTTTCAACGAGACCCACTATTGGTGGTCGGACACGGCCTCCGTCGACCTCAGCAAGTTGGGCAACCTCGATCAGGCAACCATCAGCGCCTCGCTTGGGAGCCCGGGGGACTGGAGCGACTACTACGGTCACAACGGTAGCGAAACCGGTTATTCCGCGGGCTATAAAGCAGCGGTGGCAAACGTCACAGCGGTGGGCCTCTCGTTCGGCGGAGGGTCCTTTTTCGAGAACGGCATAGGCACCACCGACGGATTGGGCAGCTTCGAGCTGAACTCGTTTTCTGCGACAGCGGCTGCCTAGATTTGAAGGACCCGTCGCCTGGATCTCGACACTGCCTGCCGGAAAAGTCGACTCTCCTCGATTTGGAGGTCGGCGAGAACAGTTTGTAGTTCATCGAGCCGGCGCTGGCGTGCTGGTACGACGAGGACCTCAGCCAGCGTGACCGTGTTGGCGCCGAAGTCGTCATCGACCTCATAGGTCAAGAGAACTTCCGCTCTCGCGTTGACGGGGTCGTCACCGCACACGTCTGCGATGAGCACGCTCGCGCCCAAGACGATCAAGTTCCCCACTCTTTTCGGGCCTGTTGGAGGTAACGGGCGCCGCAGCCCCCCGTCAACACCCACTGTGCCTGCGCCGGCGGCAAGCCTGCGGAACCGGTGCTACACTCGAGAGGTCCCTCCTGAGCCGACGACCTCCTTGCGCGGCGGGCGACTGGCGCACAGCTAGCCGTCCCGATCGCCAGTGGGGACGTTGGGAAGAAGCGCAATAACTGATAACTGGTTGAGGTCTAATTCCAGTGGCCGTCTACGGGGACTTTCCCGTGTCCGCCGTCAAACCTCGGCACCGGCAAGGTCCGAACCGCAAGCCCAGCAGCACGCCTGTGCGCAGCGGACTCGCTCACCACGTCCGCTGCACGGCGTTGCAGGCTTGCCCGCCGTTCGCCTGGCTGTTTGCCTTGGCGGCGCTTTCGAGACGCGTCACTCGGTTGCCCGGAGGCTCGTTCTCTTCCCCGCACAGCCGCATTTTCGGCCCGCAAGGACCTGTTAATCGTTGGCGGCTCAGGCAGTGCCTTCTGCGACGGCACATCGGCCACGTCCTCCTTTCAGCCAATGGTAGGCCCTGAGTGGTAAACCTCGCGCGGGCCTCGCGATAAGGGAGCTAATGCTTGCGTCGTCAATTGGCCGAAGAACCCACCAGAATCCCTCGCAGCACCTCGCATACTTGGGCATTACCAGCAATCAGTGGTCCCGCCACACTAGGCACGTATGCACCATCCGGTCCGATCACAATTCCACCAGCGTGTTTAACAAGGGCTACGCCAGCGGCGACATCCCAAACGCTTGGACCAGCATGGACGACGGCGTGCACACGTCCTGCCGCAACGAGGGCCATTGCAAGCGCGCCAGAACCCATGGCTCTGGCGCTCCCTCCACTCTCGACGACCGCTCGCGTAACGCGTTCCAGTTCTGTTAGCGGCATGCCCGTGGGCACCTCTGCTAGCACCAGACGCCCAGCCAGGGAGGCGCCCTCCGAAACGTGCACTGCCCTTCCGTTCAGCAGGCTGACTTTCTCTCCCATTGTTGTGCGGTATACTTCCCTCCGAAACGGGTCAACAATAATACCCGCCTCCGCTGCTCCGCCAACTAGCACCCCTACCGAGCAGCAAGCCCACGGAACCCCCCACGCGAAATTGGCTGTACCGTCGATCGGGTCGACCACCCAATCCCTGGCACCCGTTGGGCCAAAGCGCCAGCCGTGCTCCTCACCCAAGAACCCGTCATCGGGATAGGTGTTGTGAACCCACTGCCAAAGCCAGGTTTCCATCAACCGATCGGCCTCAGTTACAATATCAGACGGTCCGCTCTTGGTCGCCTGCGCCAACATACCAACCTTTGTATCGATCATCGTCTCCAGTTTTCGCAGGATTTCAGTCCCAAGAATCTCCAGGTTAACACTGAGTCCCTCAGCACTGGGTACTCGTCCGGCACCGACCGACGGGTAGCTCATGTCAGCACCACGAGCCAACGCCGATGCCTGACGCACCGCTGCCAACTGCACAGCCCGTGTCGGCCAACTCCAGATGGCCACCACTCACACTGTAAGGACGACTCATCTCGCCCTACCAGTTGAACGCTTGGGCGAAAGCGTTCACGATGCGACGCGTCGCTAGCGCGAAGATCACCAATGCCGGTGCCACCACTATGACCGTTGCGGCTGCTAGGAGGTTCCACTGAAGTGCCGATT
>JAMDDF010000041.1:3092-3705 GCA_023489205.1 Actinomycetota bacterium
GGCTTGCGCGACGCTTGCTAGGCCCACCACCAACGGCCGCGAGGCTGCTGTGTTCCCGACGATGAGGGGCCAGACGAAGTCGGTCCAGTGATACGTAACCGATATCACTGCGACGGCAATGGCCGCTGGTACGGAGTGGGGCAGGTACACACGGCGGAATACACCCGCAGTCCGATATCCATCAAGGCGCGCCGCCTCCTCCAGCTCGCGCGGCACGGATCGGAACGTTTGCCTGAAGGCTATCACCGATAGTCCTGATACAGAGTATGGTAACATTATTCCGATCACAGTGTTCAGCAAGTGCAGGTGGCTTATCAGTTCGTACTCTGGGATGAGTATCGCATAAATCGGCACGATAATCTGCATCAGAAAGATAAACGTAATGACGGATTTGAAGCGGAACTCATAGCGCGCCAGCACGAAGCCTACAATGGCGCCGAAGAGCAGCTGTGACGCTAGCAAACCGAGGACAATGATACCTGTATTTATAGCATAACGCACCCACGGGCCTGCAGCCCAGGCTTGGCGCAGGTTGGTCAGCGTAAACCGCGTTAAGCCGTTATCAGAAAAGAATGTCTCCCAGAGGATCCACAATGTTGGTGCCACCCACAAT
>JAMDDF010000002.1 GCA_023489205.1 Actinomycetota bacterium
GGGCGGGGCTTTGGACAGGCGTCTCGCGCGAAGCGATGTTGCGGCGTGGCGATGAGCGGCGACGAGGGCGGGCGGAGAAGAGACCTTCAAGGGCAAGCGGTCAGCTCCCGTGACGACGAAGAGGCGAGTGTCCATGCGGGAAGGTCTCCCGAGTGAGGCGCAGGTCAGGGAGCCCGTTCTCGAAATCTCTGATCTGTCGATCGTGTATCGGGTGTCAGGCGACGACGTCCATGCGGTTGAGCGGGTGACGCTCTCGCTTCGCGCTGGCGAGGTGGTTGGCTTGGCGGGGGAGAGCGGCTCTGGCAAGTCAACACTTGCCTACGGAGCCTGTCGGCTACTGCGTGCACCAGCTGTGATAACGGGCGGGAGCGTCGTTTATCGAGGCAGACGTGCCCCCGAACCGGTCGAGCTTCTTCGCCTTGGCCCGAGGCAATTACGCAGGCTGCGGTGGAAAGAGATCGCTATCGTCTTTCAGAGCGCAATGAACGCGCTCAACCCGGTGCTCAACATTCGAGATCAGCTAATGGATGTGGTTCAGTACCATCTGGGGCTCTCACGGGACGAGTCAATTGAGAGGGTGTGCTCCTTGCTAGACCTTGTTGGCCTTCCGCGCCAACGTCTGAAGAGCTACCCCCATGAGTTGTCCGGAGGCATGCGTCAGCGCGCGATGATCGCTATGGCGCTCGCAGCTGAGCCGGAGCTAGTGATAATGGACGAGCCGACGACAGCTCTGGATGTGGTGGTGCAGCGAGACATCCTCAGTGAAATAGTAGAGCTTAAGGAGCGACTAGGGTTCGCCATACTCTTCATCACGCACGACCTTTCGTTGCTGCTCGAGCTGGCGGACCGTGTGGCTGTGATGTACGCCGGGCGCATTCTCGAGATCGCGACATCTGAGGCAATCCTCCACTCTGCTGCACACCCTTATACCAAGGGTCTCCTCGGTTCGTTCCCCTCGCTGAAGGGTGCTCGCCGGGTGCTGACCGGTGTCCCAGGGTCGCCTCCAGATCTTCGCACTTTGCCGCCTGGATGCCCATTCCTGCCGCGTTGCGCTTACCGGAGGGACCAATGCTCCAGTCTCGACATGACCCTTCTTTCCGTCGGCCTTGAAGGTGCTGACGAGCATCGGACTGCTTGCCCGGTGGTCTCGGCGGGAAAGTCGACAGGGCTGAGCGTGTCCCTTGACGCGGGGCCTGACGCTTGTAGCCCCATAGCGCCGGCATCCGTAGAGCAGGCCGCTTTGAACGTGGGCGGCGATGTCCTAGCCGGGGACCAATCCGCCCCGAGGGAGGAAGAAGGATGAGGGTGCCAGAGCCGAACGGGGCCGTCGAGAGCTATGCCTCTGAAGCGAGGGAAATGCCCGGGTCCGTCGTCATGGAGGCTATCGGGCTGTGTAAGGACTTCCGGCTGGGCCATGGCCAGCTGATCTCTGCTGTCCGGGGCGTATCGTTGAACCTCTACCGAGGCGGTGTTGTAGCTCTCGTCGGCGAGAGTGGCTCTGGCAAGTCCACCGTGGCCAAGCTCTTGGCCGGCCAGGAGCGGCCAAGTGCCGGCACCGTCCTCCTCGAAGGGGAGCCGGTCGTAGTCTCGAACCGAAGGTCGTTCCGTCTTTACAAGAGCGAGGTACAGTACGTCTTTCAGGACCCCTTCAGCTCTTTGAACCCGGTGCACACGGTCCGCCACCACCTGGAACGCCCGCTCAGGCTCCATATGCGTGCTCCGAAAAGCGAACTTGAGGCCAGGCTGCTTGAGTTGATGAACCAGGTGCGCCTCACCCCAGCTGAGCAATTTCTTCCGATGTACCCCCATGAGCTTTCCGGTGGCCAGCGACAGCGGGTGTCGTTCGCCCGTGCCCTCGCAGCAGGACCGAAGGTGCTGCTCGCGGACGAGCCGGTCTCGATGCTCGATGTGTCGATACGCCTTGAGATGCTCAACTTGCTTGATGACCTGAGGCGCCGGTTTCAGTTGGCCCTACTGTACATAACCCACGACATCGCTTCGGCACGCTACTTCGCCGACGAAGCGCTCGTCATGTACGCGGGGCAGATCGTGGAACGAGGACCGGCGGAGGAGCTGACGCAGTCACCAGCGCACCCTTATACCCAGCTCCTCGTTGCTTCCGCGCCCGACCCCGAGGATCTTGGCGGGCTCCTCCGCAGGGGACCCAATTTGGCGGGCCGTGGCCAGGCTGCTGCCGCGAGTCCTGCAACGGTCGGGTGCTCATTTAGCTCACGGTGCCCCCTTGCAGACGAACGCTGCCGCTCTAAGACGCCGAAACTTGTCAATGTCGGCGAGTCCCGCGCTGCCGCTTGCTGGCATCTAGATGTTGCAGCGCCAGCCCTAGCGAGCCGATCAAAGGGGGTGATGAGCCGACCAGACCGTGTAACATAACGCAGTACAAAAAGTGCGCTTCTAAGGGAACGATATGCTCTATGTTAGTAGTCGGCGATAAAGGTACGACATTGGTGTCCAAGTGACACCACCCCAAAAAGGGAAGCAGAGGTAACCTCATATCAGTTAGAAGGGGAGAGATGGGATATATGAATCATAAACGAGAGGTAGGGTGTATGAATCATAAAAGCGAGAGTAGTCGCGCGTACCGAACGACGATGTGGAGGCGGGTCGGCGCTGCTGCTACGGCCAGCCTCCTTGGCACGGGCCTGCTGACGGGTTTAAGCGCCGGGGTTGCCAGCGCTTCGCCCTCACCAACTTTGGTCATGGAGAGTTCACCGGAGAGCACTATTACCGACGACTTCAACCCATTTGACGCTACCGAAGCAGCTTACGGCATGGGTGCCACCGGGCTTATCTACGAGCCGCTCATCCAGTTCGACGTAGCCGCTCCGCCGAAGTACTATCCGTGGCTTGCCACCAAGTATACTTGGTCCGATGGTGGGAAGAAGATAACCTTTACCATCCGCAGAGGTGTGAAGTGGAACGACGGCTCGCCGTTTACGCCGGCCGACGTGGCGTTTACCTACAACCTGATCAAGAAGAACGCAGCTATCAACCTTGGTGGTCTCGATATCTCCAACGTGGCGACGTCAGGCGATACCGTTACGCTGACGTTCCCGACTGCCCAGTACGCGAACCTTGAGCAGATCGCCGGTGTTGCGATCGTCCCCGAACACGTCTGGAGCAAGGTGGGGAACCCGGCCACCTACGGTGACACCAACCCCGTTGGTACTGGTCCCTTCGAACTGAGCAGTTTCACGCCAGAGGGTTTCACGCTGAAGGCCAACCCCTACTACTGGCAACCCGGGCTCCCAAAGGTGAAGTCGGTCTACTTTCCAGACTACCGCTCGAACACAGGCGCCCTCTCCGCTCTGTTCTCCGGGCAGATCGACTGGACGGGGAACTTCATCCCAGGCCTCCAGAAGAAGTTCGTAGACACGAGCCCGCAGTTCCACCACTTCTGGGAGGCACCAGGTGGAGATAACAGCTTCTGGTGCAACCTTACCAAGTGGCCGACTGACCAACTCCCTGTGCGGAAGGCTATCAGCCTCGCAGTTAACCGCTCGGTGCTCGCCTCGGAGGGAGAGGCTGGCCTGGAGCAACCTGTCCTCAATGCCACGGGCCTGACCTTGCCGCTTTATGCGCCTTGGAGCGGCCCCGTGAAGTCCATGACCATATCGGCGACGGGTAACCCGGCTGCGGCGAAGTCCGTGC
>JAMDDF010000063.1:0-2098 GCA_023489205.1 Actinomycetota bacterium
CTCGAGCTCTTGGCTTCGGGCAGGGCCGAGGAGGTGCGCCGCGCCGCCCAGGCTTTCGTAGACGGCTCCTACGTTTGAGGGCCGCCGAGCGCCGCTGGCCCTTCCGACGAGCGCCCGGGCTTAGGGCTGTCGCATGACAACGCCAGCGAGCACTTTTTTGCCTCGGCGGAAGCTGAGCGGCCGCTTCTGGCACCAAGGGCCGACACGGCACCCGCTCGGTTCGTTCGCGGACCCGGCTGTCAGCGACGGGCGCTACCACCGCGTTGGGGGAGCTGGCGTCTGGTACGCCTCCGACAGGGAACAGACGGCTTGGGCGGAGTTGTTCCGTCACTTCACAAGTGCCGATGTGGACCCCTTCGAGGTGCGCCGACGCGTTGGAGCGACAGAGGTCCACGGCCTAGAAGTCCTCGACTTGTGCGACGCCTCCGTCAGGGCGGCACTCGGGGTCGGCTACGACGACCTCGTTGGTGACGACTACATGAAGTCCCAAGAGGTAGCCGATAGGGCACGGGCCGAAGGCTATGAAGGTTTGCTCGCACCTTCTGCTGCCGTCCATGGGGGGAAGACACTGGTCGTCTTCCCGGTCGGCATGGACCGGCTCATGCTCAAGGAGTCGAGGGTCCGCCAGCCACCGCCGCGTCTAGCTGACCTCCTCAGGGTTATAAGGCTCCGCGGCGACGTCCCTGGTGCCGTCCGGAGTTATCTAGAGGGACTGGCCAATGCTGGTGCCGAGAGGGTAAGAGCAGTACGTCGCGGCACAAAGGCTCAGCACTGAGCTCCTGCAGCTGTGTGCTGCATAATAACGCTCATGCATGGTCTGGTGCGAAGCCGAGGGCGAGCCTGCGACAGACGCATGCCTGCTCCAACTAAAAGATGGCTAAGACCCCTTCCCGTTAGGCCGACTATCCTGTATGGTCAACTTGTGGTCAAGTTGCGCCATGGAAAGCCGATCTCGCTGTAGTGGAGGTCCGAACACAGAGTGGGCCAGTCATGAGTGTGCTTGAGTTGCCCGTTCCGGACACCTCTCACCTCCCTCGTTCGCCGCTCAGGCTCGTGGTCTGTCAGGTGCGCCACGACCGTACCTTCGCGGCCGTGGACGCTACCCGCATCCTCGCTCTGCACGGCGAGCTCGCCGACCGCTATCCGACCATCACAGAGGCCGCCCAGCAGACCCTTGGCATCCTTGCCGGGCCTGCAGGCGCTCAGATGATGGCACCGGAGCCGTCGAAGGGCTGGCAGTTCCGCTCGGTCGACGAGACCTGGACAGTGACGGTCCAGCCCGACTTCTTTTCCCTGGAGACATCAGGGTACCAGGACTGGGCCGATTTCAGTGAACGCCTCATGCAGGTGGTGCGGGCGGTCGGGGTCCACGTCCGCCCAGTCTTGGAGCAGCGGGTCGGGCTGCGCTACGTTGACGAAGTCCGGGACCCCGACGTGAGCGACCCTGTCGGCTGGAAGGGATGGATAGACGAGTCGCTTCTCGGACCTCTCGCTCACCCGTCCTTCGGCCCAGCACTGCGGGGTACCCAGCAAGTCTTGGAGCTGGATGCACCGGATGCGCTGAGAGTCATTCTTCGCCACGGGACTCTGCGGGTCCCTGGCGAGAAGCAATGGCTGTACCTGCTAGACCACGACTGCTTCAGGCAGCAGGGCCGGCCCTTTGACGTGGACGCCGTCGCCGGTACCGTAGAGGACCTGCACCGGCTTGCCCTGCAAGTGTTCCAAGCTGCGATCACACCTAAGCTCTACAAGTACCTCAAGGGAGACGACGGCCTATGAGCATGGCGCTTGACGACCTTAGGCCCTTCGAATATCGCACGGACTTCACGGCCTTCCAACCCCCCCCGATGCTCGACATCTCAGGCATTACCTCGTTCGGGTGGGCAACGCCGACGCCAGGTCGGCGGACAGCAGCGATCCGCCGTCACGTCGGCGAGCACCTGGACCGTCTCGACAGCCTGGTGAGCGGTTGGGAGGTCGACGAGGACCTCGCCGATGCGACGCGGGTTGCCGAGGGACCCGGGTGGGTAGCACCGCTACGGCTTGTGCAGCCCCTTGACCGAGGCCCCGCAGGCGTCTCAGGCAGCGCTGGACTTTC
>JAMDDF010000063.1:2108-3635 GCA_023489205.1 Actinomycetota bacterium
TCGGCCAGATCCGGGGGCGTGGCGACCTGTCCGACGAGAGGGCTGCCGACCTCATGAGGGTCGCCCCCGGCACCCTGCGGAGCTGGCGCTCCGGTGCCCGGGAGCCCTACCCGGCCACCACCCGCCACCTCTTTGAAGTCGACAGCGTCGTCTCGGCCCTGGTTAGGGCGCTCGGACCTGAAGAGGCGCGGGACTGGCTCCGGCAAGCGGGCCCGGGGCGGAGCTCCGCTCGGCTTGACTTACTCGGCGAGGAGGAGGGTCCCCGCCGCCTCCTGGCGATCGCCCGTCAATCCCTCTTCGCAGGCCAGGGTCCACGCCTCCTCCCCTCGGTCGAGGACCTCGAAGCTCCGGACGGGGCGCCAGCAGAGCCGGAGGCGTACGAACCCACGGCCTTTGCTGGCGGACCCGTGCGCCGGCGCCGGGCGCCCTGATCGACACCGACGAGCGAGACCAGGTGATCGACCTAGGGATTCCTGGCCGCGACGAGTGGCCCGCCGAGGTATTGGAACGGGTTGCCACCTTTCGCCAGGGCGACCTAGTGGCGAATCTGCCCCTCTTCTATTGGGCCGACCCTGCCCGGCCTGTCTTTGCACGAACCCGCGACTACGGCGGGAGCCCACCGGGGGTCGTGGAGATGCACGAGGGCTGGTACTTCGAGTACGGCATGATTACGACCCAGACCTGTGACCTGGCCGACGAGGGCGATGGCAAGCCGAAGTTTGCCTGGGCTCAGGCCTGCCCGGTTTACAACGCCAAAGCCCCTCATCCCACGGATCCCTCGAAGCACGTCCTCGACGGCGGTACCCGCAGGCTCATTCGGCAGGGCAGGGACCAGCAGCGCATGGCTGTCCCGGGCTTGGGCGACGGCCTCTGGGTGGCCGACTTCAGATTGGAGGTCCCGGTCGAGAGAGGCTGGCTGGCGGCCCAAGAGCGGATCGTGGTCTTCCCAAACGATGCTGACCGCTGGGAAGTCGGCCGGAGGCTGGCCTGGCTCCGCGCCCGTCCGGCGTTCGATTCCCGGTTCGTGAGGAGCGTCCAGAAGCCGCTCGTGAGCGCCCTGCGCGCCTTGGCGACGGAGGACCGACCCCGTTACGAGCTCATGCACAGTGAGGTTGCCGAGGTGGGCGTCTTGTCGGCCAGCCACGCGGAGATGACCGACGTCGCGATCATTGTCCTGTACGAGTCGCTGAGCGAAAGCACAAAAGAGTGGTGGCTCGGCCAGTGGGAGGCATGGGCGGAGCGGGCCGTTACCGAAAACCTTAACCTCCTACCCCTTGAGTTCGCTGACCTCGGCAAGCTGAGCGCGGCGGAGTACCGCAGGATGACGAGGTTGCCTTTGGCGCACATCTCGGACGAGCCCGCCTGGTACGGCCCCGACCCCGGAGGTATGCCCGAGCAGCAGTAGCTGTCCGCCGGGTCGTTACCCCGCTACTACCCCTTTCTTGAGCGTCGAACCAACTCCGGCACCAGCACTAAGGGTTAGCACGCAGTAGTGGAGGGGATCAGAATGTTCCGTGCCATGGATGG
>JAMDDF010000029.1 GCA_023489205.1 Actinomycetota bacterium
CCACCAACTGGCCCCTCCTTTGTGCGTCGCTTGTCATCGCAATGTTGCCCATCGTGGTGCTCTACGCGCTGATCCAACGCAGGTTCGTGGCCGGGCTGACCGCCGGCGCCCTCCGAGGCTAAGCATCTGCCACCGTTGGGGCTATATGTGTGAACCCGCCTACCGACGGAGCTGGGCGGGCTGGCACGATCCGAAGACCGGTACCGAGATAAGGGAGACAAATGCAGAGGAACCAGACAAGTGAGGCCAGTACGACCCTGACGTCTCTCAAGGCAGTGGCTTGATGGGCGAGCCACTCCGCTTCCCCGAGGCCTTCCTTTGGGGCACGGCGACAGCTTCTTACCAAGTGGAGGGCGCCGTCAGTGAGGACGGGAGGGGTGCGTCCATTTGGGACACCTTTACGCACACACCGGGAAAAGTGTTCCATGGCGACGACGGGGACGTGGCGTGTGACCACTACCACCGTTACGCAGGAGACATAGACATTATGGGCGACCTCGGCCTCAACGCCTACCGCTTTTCGGTGGCTTGGCCGCGGGTGCAGCCAGAGGGCAGGGGGGCAGCGAACGAAGCAGGCCTGGACTTCTACCGACGGCTGGTAGGGAAGTTGCATGAGCGCGGCATCGAGCCCGTAGCGACCCTCTACCACTGGGACTTGCCTCAGGCGCTCCAAGACGAAGGCGGTTGGGCCAACCGGGCCACTGTAGACCGCTTCGTCGAGTACGCCGAGTTGGTGGCTGGCGCGCTAGGCGGCCAGGTGGGCATGTGGATAACCCTGAACGAGCCATGGGTATCGGCTTTCGTTGGCCACGAGTCCGGGCAGCATGCCCCAGGCGTGACCGACACGGCGACCGCTGTCGGTGCAGCTCACCACCTACTCTTGGCACATGGCCGAGCAGTGCGGGCTTTGCGCTCATCGCTCCCGGTCTCGTCGCAAGTCGGGGTCACGCTCAACTTGTCACCCGTCCACGCGGCGACGCCCACCGAGGAGGACGCGGAGGCCGCCGAGCGGGTGAACGCATACCTAAACGGTTGGTTCCTCGGCCCGACCCTTCGCGGCAAGTACCCCGAGCTGCTCTACGATCGTCTTGCTGAGATGGCAGGGGGAGATTTCGGCCGCCCGGGGGACCTCGAGGAAATCCATGCCGAGATCGACTTCCTCGGGGTCAACTACTATACGGTGCGAAACGTCGCGTCGTCCAAGTCGGGTGCCGCGACCGGCCGTGCTGGAGCTGCCCTCCGAGAGGAGCTTGCTGCTACCCCGGCCGGTCGCCGGCCGTTGCCAGCCTACTTGGAGGCCGTGGACGTGCCGCTCTCGGGCGTGGAGAGGACGACCAAAGGATGGGCCGTCCAGCCCGACGGCCTCCGCGAGCTCCTCGTGTGGCTCCGGGACGAGTATGGGAAGATGCCGGTCTACGTGACCGAGAACGGGGCTGCCTTCGCCGACTACGTGGACCCGTCCGGCAGGGTGAAGGACCCTGAGCGGGTCGAGTTCCTCCGCAACCATTTCATCATGGCGCACCGAGCGATCTCCGAGGGTGTAGACCTGCGTGGGTACTTCGTCTGGTCCCTACTCGACAACTTTGAATGGGCCGACGGTTACTCCCAGCGCTTCGGCTTGGTTTACGTCGACTACAAGAGCCAGGAACGGATCCCAAAGTCCAGCGCCGCCTTCTTGTCGGATGTGGCACGGTCCAACGCGGTCTGCGCAAATGCAGGTTGACACCGAGCGCAGGTTGCTCGGCACGACTGGGTTGTCCGTCAGCCCGGTATGCGTTGGAGGCGCGCCCCTGGGGAGCGCGCCGCAGAACTTCGGGTACGAAGTTGGCCCAGCAAAAGCTCACGAGACCGTGCGTGCCGTCCTCGACAGCGGCGTCAATTTCCTCGACACCTCTAATTCTTACGGGGGTGGGGAGAGCGAAAAGAGGGTCGGCGCAGTCGTCGCGGAGCGCGGAGGGCTCCCTGCCGGGTTCGTGTTGGCCACCAAGGCCGACCGCGACGCGAGCGGCGATTTCAGCGCCGCTCGTGTCCGCCGCTCGGCGGAAGAGAGCTTGGGACGGCTCGGCCTCGACCACTTCTCCCTCTACTACCTTCACGACCCCGAGTTCGTGAGCTTCAAGGAGGCGACCGGGCCAGGTGGGGCTGTCGAAGCGATGGTGGCGCTCCGAGATGAAGGCATAGCTCAGCACATCGGCGTAGCCGGCGGGCCGGTCGGGCTGCTCATCGACTACCTGAGGCTCGGGGTGTTCGAGGTCGTGCTCACCCACAACCGCTTCACGCTCGTCGACCAGTCCGCTCTGCCCCTGCTCGACGTGGCGGCCGAGATGGGCTTGGGCGTCGTCAATGCGGCTGTCCACGGAGGAGGGATCCTCGCACGAGGGCCGTCGTACACTGACCGTTACGCCTACCGGGTAGCGTCGTCCGAGGTGATCGGCCGCATCACTGCCATGGAAGAGCGCTGCAGGCAGTACTCGGTACCCCTCCGGACGGCAGCACTTCACTTTTCATTGCGGGAGCCGAGGATCAGTTCCACCGTTGTCGGCGTGTCATCAGCCGGCCACGTGGCCGAGCTCGTCGAGATGGCATCGGTGGACGTGCCCGAGGAGCTGTTCAAGGAGCTAGCGCCCTTGGCTGCCCCCCAAAGACCAGTGGTTGGGTTGAGCTGTCCCTGCCCACGGCTGAGCCGCCCTGCCTAAGCAAGGCGTTTGCACCTAAGGAGGAAGCACCCAGATGGTAACCGTCCCGTCTGTCAAATTGAACAACGGCATCGAGATGCCCTCGCTCGGCTTCGGCGTGTTCCAGATCGCGCCCGAGGAGGTGATGGGCCCGGTCGGCGTCGCCCTCGAGGCAGGGTACCGCCTCATAGACACCGCTTGGGGGTACCGCAACGAAGAAGGCGTCGGGCGAGCGGTCCGGGAAAGCGGTGTACCGCGCGAACAGCTCTTCATCACAACGAAGCTGACCAACGCTGAGCACGGCTACGACCGGGCCTTGCGGGCTTTTGACGCCAGCCTGACGAAGCTCGGGATGGACTACGTGGACCTCTACCTCATCCACTGGCCTGTACCGATGGCAGACCTCTACGTAGAGACCTGGCGGGCGTTCGAGAAGCTCTACGCCGACGGCCGTGCGCGCAGCATTGGCGTTTCCAACTTCACAGTTGCCCATCTGCAACGGCTCATCGACGAAACTGGGACGGTCCCTGCCGTCAACCAGGTCGAGCTCCACCCACGCCTAGCCCAGCCGGCACTTAGGGAGTTCGGCGCCCTTCACGGGGTCGCCACCGAAGCTTGGGCCCCTATCGGGCAAGGAAAGGGCCTCTTGGGGGACCCCTCCATCAAAGAAATGGCAACACGTTATGGTAAGTCCCCGGCCCAAGTCGTCCTGCGCTGGCACCTCCAGATCGGCACTATCGCGATCCCGAAATCCGTGACGCCAGCGAGGATACGAGAAAACCTAAACGTGCTCGACTTTGAGTTATCCCCCGCCGATGTGCTGCGGCTGAGCGAGCTCGGCCCCGAACAAAGGATCGGGCCTGACCCGGGCACCTTCGATGGCCGCTGACTCGTGAGCTGTT
>JAMDDF010000058.1:0-12025 GCA_023489205.1 Actinomycetota bacterium
GTGGATATGGCCGGTCGAACCGTAAAACTTGGCGTCACCGTAGGCAAAGATCCCCCCGTCGGAGGCCACGAGCCAGTAGCCCCGGCCGTCGGGGGTCGCGGCCATACCGACCACGGGGCGGTTCAAGTGAATTCCCCCCGGAGAACCGAAAAACTTAGCATCGCCAAAGCTGTACACGCCCCCGTTGGCGGCGACCAACCAGTACCCTCCCCCGCCGGGCACGGCCGCACCTCCCACGATCGGGCTCGGGAGCTTCACCCCGGAGAGATCCCCAAGCGAAGGGAGGCCGTGACCCGAGACGGACCCGTTGGCCCGCACGACCCAGTAGCCGAGCTTGCCCTCCTCGGGCTGCTCCGACCTCGAAGCGCCCCGAGCTGCCGCGGCTGCGCTTTGGGCACCTCCGGCCCCGCCCAAAACCACCAGTGCGGCCACAAATAGCGCCAACACGCGCACGAGCCCACTGGGGGCTAGCCGCGCCCTTAGCCTAGCTGGCCCCCGCCGAGCCGCCTGACGCCTTCCCAACGCACTCCTTTCGGCTGGACCCGGTCATTTTGACTAGGTCAGATGACCCCTTCACTGAGGGCGTTGCGCACCCAGGGGACGACCTCGTCGAGCATCTGGTCCAAGGTGGTGGTGGCTTGGAAGCCAAGCAGGCGCTTGGCCTTTTCTACCGACGGCACCCGCTTTTGGACGTCGTGCTCGAAGGCCGGGTCGCAAACGTAGCGCAAAGGCTCGTCCGGGCCTTTCACTTTGTGCCAGATGAGCTCCGCCAGCTCGAGGACCGTAGTAGAGGTGGCCGTCGAGAGGTTGAAGTCCTCGTTCATAGCGGCATCGGCCTCCATTGCCAGCGCCACCCCCCGGGCGAGGTCCCCTCCATAAGTGTAGTGCCTCACCTGGGAGCCGTCACCCAAGATGTGCAGGGGGTCCTGGCCCTTCAGGACCTTTTGCACCAGGTCCGGCACGACGTGGCTCATGGCCAGCTTGACGTTGCCCGAGGACACTTCCACGTCCCCGAGCGCTCGGCCCTCCCCTACCCCGACACAGTTGAACGGCCTGATGATCGTGTAGGGCAGCCGGTACTGGTCCCAAGCGGCACGGGCGAAGTACTCGACGGCGAGCTTTTGGAAGCCGTAGGACGAAAGAGGCGGCGGCACCTTGAGCTCGTCGCCCTCAACCGAGGGCCAGCGGTCGGTCGACTCGAACACCATCGAAGAGCTCATGTAGGTGACCTTGCGCAACCGGCCCTGCTTGTAAGCCGCTATAGCGGCGTCCACCGATGAGGCCATTATCCTCTCGTTGGCCGCGAGCAAGTCGTAGGCGTAGGTGTGGAAATATGAGATCCCGCCGATCATGGCTGCGCCGGCAATGAAGTGGTCGGCTCCCACCAGCAGCTCCTCGAGCATTGTCTGGTCGCGGCAGTCCCCCTCGACGAAGGTGTAATTGGGGTTTGTGTCGTAGGACTTTTTGACGGGGCCGTACTTAGAGTAGTTGTCGACACCGACCACCTCGTAACCGCGATGGAGGAGCTCCTCCACCACATAGCCACCGATAAAACCGGCCGCGCCAGTCACCACCACAGTCGTCATCTTTCTCCTTTCCCATTGGGGCCTGGCCCTTTCGCGCTGAGCAGCCGCCGCATCTGGTCGACCTCTAGGCGTGGGCCAAAGGCAAACCAGTACCAGCGCAAGTACTCCGGCAACCATTGTGCGACCTTGAAATGTGACACACCGAAGTTCCGGTCGAGCCAGATGGTGGGTACCTCGGCGACCGGTCGGCGCAGGCGGCGGGCCTTGGCCACGAGCTCGAGGCCCACTTCGAAGCCCTTGTCGCTGTCGATGCCCACCTCTTCGACAAAATGGCGGTCGTAAGCTTTAAACGAGTTGGTCGGGTCCCATGTGCCGACGCGTGCCAGGACCTTGAGCGACGCTCCCGCAGTGCGCGACATGAGCCCTTTCAACAACGGCCCGCCCACCTGCTGGCCTCCCTTGGAATAGCGCGAGGCTGCAGCAACGACCACCCCCCGCTCCACCAAGCGTGTCAGCTGGTCGATCTGCTGAGGGTCGTCGCAGCCGTCAGCCATCGTGACGACAACCACGTCAGCGCTCGAAGCATCAAACCCAGCCCGGATCGCGCGCGCCGGGCCCCGCCCGTAGTCGTTTATGACTAACCGCACCCTGTGGTCTTCACGCGCGTACTTCTGCACCCAGGGGACCGTCGTGTCCTCGGTAGAGTCGCAGACCACAAGGATCTCACAGGGGAGCTTGACCGCTTCAGTGACCCGCGAAAGCACAGGGACGATGGCCTCGCCTTCGTCCCGGGCCGTTATTACGACCGAGACTCGGGGCTTCACACCCTCACCCCTCCCCCCCGCAGCCCCCATATGTCGACCACCGGCTTTGGCGTTGATAAGTTTGCATAGCGGCGATGAGGGGCGCCCACCACGAGCAGGTCCGAACGCTCGAGCACTTCTTGTTCGGGGACGAGGTTTGGGTCCGTGCTCACGTATGGGTCGCTGCAAAGCACTTTGGCAGCTTTGAAGCGGAGGATCCGCTTCAGCTTGTAGGCGAGCGAACTGCGGGTGTCGTCGCTCTCACCCTTGAAGGCCATCCCCAAGATGCCGACGGTCATCGAGGCAAGGTCGTAGCGACGGGCTAGGCGGTCCACCACGTACAGCGGGAGGCCCTCGTTCACCATCATGGCGGCGTGGCCCAAGACGAAGTTGTTGTTGTTGAACGCGGCGAGCTGCATGGTGTCTTTCAGGAGGCACGGCCCGGCGGCAAAGCCCGGGCTAGGCAGGTCGGCAGCCCGGGGGTAATCATGGGTGAGCCCGGCGCGTATGCGCTCGTAGTCGAGGCCGTAGTCGTTGGCCATCATGTAAAGCTGGTTTGCGAGAGCGAACTTCAAGTACCTGTAAGTGTTGGTGAACAGCTTGGCGAGCTCGGCTTCCTCTGGGGCCATCTCAACCGTTTCGGCAGTGAGCACCTCGAACAGCTTGCGCGCGCGCCCAAGGGCCCCGGGGCTGCGGGCCGACACGATCTGGGGAAGCTCGTAGAGCTCAGGGAAGGCCTTCCCCTCGGCGATGCGCTCGGGGCAGAAGGCGACCTCGACGCCGACGCCCAGGCCAGCCACCCGGCGCTCGACGAGCGCCGTCACCCCCGGAAAGACGGTGCTGCGCAGCACTAGGAGCTGGCCTTGCCCCAAGTGGGGGGCGAGGGCTTCGACCGCGGCGGGCACAACCTGGGGGTCGGGGTTCAGGTGCTCGTCCACCGGGGTGCCGACGACCACGATGACATGCTCTGCACGCGCCACGACCGAAGGCTCGGCGCTCACCTCGAGCCGGCCGGCCGCAAGGACGCGCGCGAGCACCTCGGGGGCACCCGGTTCGTCAAAGGGCATGGCCCCGGCCGAGACTTTTGCCACGGCGGCGGGGTCGATGTCGTAGATACCTACCCGAAGGCCCCGGTCAGCGAAGGCGAGCGCCAAGGGAAGCCCGACGTGGCCGCAACCCCCGACCACAACGACGTCAAGTTCGAACCCCATCTCTCCAGGCTCCTCTGTGCGACTGTGCGCTCGTTCGTCCTCTGCGCCCGGCTTTGCTCGGCGCTATCTTTTGGCCTGAAACCCGCCGGCGGCCTCCGGGGAGCCTAGCAGACGACCTAGCTGGGCTGAGCACCGGGGGTTCACTTACGCGCCTCGACCTCTTTTTTCAGGTCCTCTTCCATCTCGTCTTCGAGCTCCCGCAGCACGTCGGTGGTCTTACCAGGGGCAAAGAAATCGGCGGCGCGCCGCCAGCGCTCCCGCCACAGCGCCCGGCGGGCAGCCAGCCCCGCTTGGGACTCCGCCGGCGGGTGCACGAGGATCGAAAGGTAGGCCAAACCGCCTACCGGTATCGGCAGCCAGAAGTTCACGAGGCGCCAACCCAAGACGCCCCAGATGGCGATCCCCCTGGGTGTGCCCAGCGCGACCAGGACGCTCGTGACACTGGCCTCAACCACGCCGAGGCCACCCGGCGTGATGGGCAGGGCCGCTGCGATGCCCCCGACCCCGTAGGCCACGAGCAGCCCTACGGGTTCGGTCCAGTGGCCAAAGGCGCCCAGGAACACAAAGAGCGAGCCGGCGTCGAGCAACCAGTTGGCCGCGGCGTACCCGAGCGCGACCCACATGCGGCGCCTGTCGCGCGACAGCTCGCGCACCCTGTCTACGAGCTGGGAGAACAGCTTGGGCAACGTGTCGGGGTGCAAGTACGGCAGCCTGGTCCCAAGGGCCCGGAGCAAGCGCTTCGTGCGTTCGTCGCCTTTGGTCAGAGCCACCACGAGGCCGGTCACAACGCCCATCAGCACCAGGCCTGCGAGCGCTACCACCAAGTAGAGCGGGTGGACCCCGTAGAGGGGCAGCGAGGCCACCAACGCCGCCACAAAGATCACGTTCAGCACCACGGCTGAGCCGATGCCGAGAGTGGACAAGGTGAACCCCGTGTCTGCACCCCCGACACCGGCCTTCATGAGGAGCCGGTACCCGAGCGAGTACCCGACCGCGTTGCCACCGGGCGCGCAGTGGGCGAGGCCAAGCGTGGACAGCTGGATGCGGGACATGGTGGCGAAGCCGGGGTCCGAGCCCTTGGGCACCAGCGAGCGCGTCAGCTGGAAATAGGCCACCAAGCAAAGGGCCTCCAATACGAGGCCAAGGACGGGAAGGAAAGGGTTGACCGAGCCGAGGAGATGGAGCGCCTCGTGGGTCCCGCCGATCTGGGGCACCACCAGGTACTCCACGACAAAACCGAGCGCCAGCAACTCGGCGAGGCGGCGCACGCTGTGGGGCAGCCAGTGCCGGGGCCGCTTCGGGCCTTTTGGGCCCGCCTGGCCACCCCCTGCGGCCTGCTTGCCTACAGCACCCGCCGGCGAACCGTCGGGCGAGGTCATGGCCCCATTGTCGCGCGCAGTCCCATGTCCCCTCGGGACCAGCACCAGCGGGCTTCCCTCCCACCGGGCACGCCAGCAACCTCACACCGGCAACCTCACCCTCGGGCCTCCTGCACAGGCCCAGGCCAGCCCAGGCCCAAGCGGCCCGAGCTCACTCAGGCGGCCCGGCTCAGGCTCGGCCTCCCTGCGCCAGCAGGACAGCCATGGCCCTAAAGGCTCGCCCACGGTGCGACAGCACGTGCTTAGCTCCCGGGCAGGACTCCTCCATTTCACCGAACGTGCGGCCGTCTCCCTCGTCGGGCACGAAAACCGGGTCGTAGCCAAAACCGCCGGCCCCCCGGCGCTCCGGGGCGACCCAGCCCTCCACCACGCCCTCGGTTACCAGCTCATGGCCTCCCGGCCACTGCGCTACAGCGACGGTCACGAAGCGGGCACGGCGCTGCTTGGGAGACACTAAGGACATCTCGCGAAGCTCGGCCAGGACGCGGTCTACGTTTGCCTCCTCGTCGGGTGGCTCGCCGGCATAGCGCGCCGAGCGTACGCCCGGCGCCCCTCCAAGCGCCACAACTTCTATACCAGTGTCCTCGGCGATGGCTGGCAACCCCGTGGCTGCCACGAGTGCTGCGGCCTTCTTGCGCGCGTTGGCCGTGAAGGTGTCCTCGGTCTCCTCGACCTCGGGGACGTCGCGAGGACGCTCGACGAGCTCGACGTTGGCACCAGCCGCCGAGAAGATCTCACGGATCTCTCGCGCTTTGTTGACATTGGTCGTCGCGAGCACGAACCGCTCGGGCGCCTTCGCGCTTAGGGTGCTCAGCTCCGCCTACCTTTGGCCAGGGTGCCACCCTTCAGGTCCCGCCGCGCAGGCGGCGTGGCTACCACCTTAGATTGCTGGTCGAGCAGGAGCCCGATCCCCTCACTAGCGAGCGAGAGCATCCGGTCAAGGTCCGAACGTGAAAACGGGGCCCCCTCGGCGGTACCCTGCACCTCTACCAATTGGCCCGAGCTGGTCATGACCACGTTCATGTCGACCTCTGCAACCGAGTCCTCCACGTACGCCAGGTCGAGCATCGGCGTGCCCTCGACCACGCCCACCGACACGGCGGCGCAACCCTGTTTCAGCGGGTGGGCCCCTAACAAGCCCGACGACAGCATCCGGCTACAGGCATCGTGAAGCGCCACCCACGCCCCGACAATGCTCGCCGTGCGCGTCCCGCCGTCGGCCTGGAGCACGTCACAGTCCAACGTCACTTGTCGTTCGCCAAGGGACACCAGGTCCGTGACAGCCCGGAGGCTCCTGCCGATCAGCCGCTGGATCTCCTGGGTGCGCCCAGACTGGCGGCCGCGCGCTGCCTCGCGTTCGACCCGCTCGGGTGAAGAGCCTGGCAGCATCGAGTACTCGGCGGTCACCCAGCCCTTGCCGCTCCCCTTCATCCAGCGGGGTGTGTCCTCGGAGAACGAAGCCGTGCACAGTACGGCCGTCCTCCCCATCCGTACTAGCACCGAGCCGGGGGCAAACTCGGTGAAGTCACGCTCGAGGACCACGGGCCTCAGCTGGTCAGGCCGGCGGCCGTCAGCGCGGACCAGTGGGGGACGAACCGAGGGTTGGGGCACCATAGGCGCCAAGTCTTGCCGATACAACAAGCCGCCGGGGACCTGGCGCCAGTTGCGGCCCCCTGTTACCGGCGCCCGCTCATATGTCCTTGTCTCGGGCACCCCGCTGTCCCCGTGCCTTTGGACCTGCTAGATCTGCCAGGTACCGCCCATGCGCGCCACTTCGACCGGCGCTGCGAAGGCCTCCTCGGCTTCCTCGCGCGCCCTGGTCTTGTCGAGGTGGGGGGCGATGTGGGTGAGCAGGAGCCGCTTGGCCCCGGCACGAGCTGCCGTCGCGCCCGCCTGGCGCGCGGTGAGGTGCTGGATGGTCCCCGCCTCACTTGCAGGGAGCGAGGCTTCCACAAGCGCCAGGGTGAGCCCCTCGCCTAGCTCGGACAGCTCCCACGCTGGGCCGGTGTCGGCCGAATAGCCAAGGGCACGACCGTCGAGCTGCACCCTGGCAGCCATCGTCTCCACGGGGTGGTCGGTCCGCCGCCAGGTCCAGCGGGCGGGCCCGAGCTCCGCGCTCGTGCCGTCAGAGACCACCCGCCAGTCAAAGGTCCCGTCGAAGTGCTCCTTGTGCATGAACCCTTGCACCTCCTCGGGTGCGTACAGCGGTAGGCCTCGCCGATTGAGGAAATAGCGGAGGGCCACGTAGAGGCTTTCCAGGTCACTTCGGTGGTCGGCGTGGCAGTGGCTCACCACGACCGCTCCAAGCCGGTCAAGCGAAACGTGCAGCTGCAGGTTGGCCAAGGTCCCCGGGCCCGCCTCGAGCCAGGTAAAAAAGCCGCCGGCTCGCACCAAGTAGCCGCTCCCTGCCCCGCCCGGCCCCGGGTAGCTACCGTCGGAACCGAGCACTGTTATGGAAAAGTCCATGCCGTCGTTAGGGTTGCGAGCTGACACGACCCCGGAGCCTACCTGCGCACCGCCATCGCTCGAAAAGCGGCCAGCTGCCTAGGAGACCTCGGCCCAGATCAGCAGTAAGCCCAGAAGTACAGCTCAGAAGTACAGCTCGTGGCGAGCGCGCTCGACGACCTGGTCTATGTCCCCGCTCCAGACGTCGGCAGAGAGGTACTTCCAGCCGCCGTCTGGGGAAAGCGTGACAACCGTCCCTTCGTCGATCTCCGACGCACAGCGCGCCGCGCCAGCCATCGCGGCCCCGGTCGAGATCCCGGCGAAGATCCCCGATGACGCGAGCCGCCGGCACCACTCGATGCTCTCGCGAGGCCCGACGACCCGGCTCCGGTCGAGGAGGGCGTAGCCGTCGTTGTCCACAAACACGGGTGGGACAAAGCCTTCGTCCAGGCTCTTCAAACCCTCAACGTTCTCACCAGCCGGCGGCTGTACCGCCCAGACTGATACCGCAGGGTTCCGCTCCTTCAAAAACCGTCCTACGCCGATGATGGTACCGGCCGTCCCGAGGCCAGCCACAAAATGCGTGACCTCGGGGCAGTCCCGCCAGATCTCGGGCCCCGTGCCCTCGTAGTGGGCCCTAGGGTTGGCTGGGTTGCCGTACTGAAAGGAGAACCACCACTCAGGGTGCTCGCTAGCAAGGGCCTGGGCCCTACGCATGGCCCCGTTGGAGCCCTCGCCGGCGGGTGAGAAGATGATCTCGGCCCCGAAGGCGAGGAGGAGCTTCACTCGCTCGCTCGACACGTTCTCGGGGACGACGGTCGTGAAAGGGTAGCCCTTCACCTTGGCGATCATGGCAAGGCCAGCGGCGGTATTGCCGCTCGAAGACTCGAGGATCCGCTGGCCGGGGCTGAGGCTGCCGTCCTTTTCCGCCTCTTCGATCATCGACTTGGCGGCGCGGTCTTTCACAGAGCCCGCAGGGTTGAGGCCCTCAAGTTTGATGAGCAACCGGACGCGCTGGTTGGGGGACAGTTCGCTTATGTCGACCAGCGGCGTGTTGCCGATGGTGTCGAGGACGCTGTCGAAACGGGCCACGCCGCTTAACCGCCTGCCACCGCTGGCATGAGGGTCAGCGTGTCCGAGGCGCCCACCTTGGCGTCGAGGCGGCCGAGGTAGCGGACGTCCTCGTCGTTTAGGAACACGTTGAGGTGCTTGTGCATCTCTCCCTCCGACGTGAGCAGCGAACCGGACAAGCCAGGGTACTGGCGCAAAAGGTCCTCGAACACCTCCCGCAGGGTGGTGCCCTCGGCCTTCACGACGCCTTGGCCTCCGGCCAAGGGGCGCAGCACATTGGGTAAACGAACTTCGATGGGCACGGCAGCTCCTGATTGTCCTTAGTTGGCTCTTGTCCTCGTAGTCATGACCTGGTCCATAACGCTGGCCCGCAGCGGTGCTGGGCTTGGCTCGGGCGGTTTGGGCTCAGGTGCCAAGCCTGACCAGGCTAAACCCGACTTCTTTTATCACCATTGTAGGCAAAGGCAACGCCTAGCGGCCGGAGTGCCTTGGTGGCCCCGTGGGCGCTATCCACTTGCCGCGAGGGCGACTTGCCGCGAGGGCGAACCTCTGGCCGTCACAACCCAATGGCCAGGACCTGCTCCTCGCTGACATCTTCACCAACGATCCGGTAACTTCGCAGCACTGGGTCGGTGTCGCTAAGCGACACCAAGACATAGTGCCAAAGCGGGTCAGGAGCCTGCGCGATGTCCGTGGGCGAAGGGTAAGCGGGCGTGTGGGTGTGGGAATGCCACACGCCTATAAGGCTGAACCCTGCTCTGTCGGCCTCGCGGTCGGCCCTAAGGAGGTCCTTGGGCTCGACCGTGTACACCCTCGCCGAGCGCGCGGCATTGCTCGCAGGGTAGACCTCGCGCACTTCTGCTACGCCTTGGCCCGCAAAGCTCTCCAGGACGCCACTTGCCTCTCTCGTTGCCTCTCTCGTTGCCTCTCTGGCAACGCCGGCTCCTCTGCCTCGGGGGCCCGCAGCCCCGCGTGCCACCTCAGCGACCCCTTGGGGCACGCCGGCTAGGCCAAAACCCTCCACGGGCTCGCTAAGGGCATACTCCCTGCCGCCGAGCAGGCCACAGGCCTCGAAGGGGAGACAGTCCAGACAGTGAGCGACCACGCGCTCCCACAAGGGCTTGGGCAACACAAGCACGGTGACGAAACTACCTTTGAATGCACCTATGGCTGTCAAGGCGCGCCCGTCACGTTCCGTGGTCGCTCAAAACCGGCGTGCGCGTCACGACTACGACGTCTTGGACACCTACGAGGCAGGGATAGTCCTGGTGGGCAGCGAAGTGAAGTCGTTCCGAGAGGGCAAGGTCAACCTGCGGGATTCTTATGCTCGCGTGCAGGATGGGGAAATCTGGCTCCACGGTATGCACGTGTCGCCTTACCTGCACGCCAGCGCCTTCGGCACCTTCGACCCAGACCGCCCTCGCAAGCTCCTGCTCCATCGTCGCGAGATCAACGAGCTCGGGCGGGAGACACAACAGGGCCCTGTGACTCTTGTCCCCCTCTCCGCGTACTTCAAGGAAGGCCGAGCCAAGGTGGAGCTGGCGCTGGCACGCGGGCGCAAGGCCTACGACAAGCGACGCGCTATTGCCGAGCGCGAGGCAGATCTTGAAGCGAAGCGAGCTATGAGCGCCCGCCGGCGCTAGGGGCCTGGCGGCCACTAAAGCGCCCCTTAGCAGCCACAACGACGCTGTTAGTCAGGCGTGCGGGAGCGGGGGAGGCTTTCGGGCTGCACCCCTTAGTTGAGGCTCCGCCGAGCCGACCAACTACCAGCACCCAAGGAGACGACCCACCTGAGACCTACCACCTCGCCCCACCTAGCCCAGAGCCCCCGATTCCCCAAAGCCAACTTTCACGCTCTCCACAGGCTGCTCAAAGGGAACAGCGCTACGCGTGGTCGTGTTAATTTTGGTGTAGGCAGCGGATCGAAAGGAGGCGGCCCTTGCAGGACAGTTTGAAGCTTGGCCGTTTGGGCGGCGTCAGGGTCGGGGCCAATTGGAGCATCTTCGTGCTCGTAGCCCTGGTTGCCTATGCCCTCGCGACGTCCAGCCTGCCGGCCGGCGCGCCCGGCTACTCCAGGTTGGCTTACTGGGTCGCTGGGGTTGCCGCGGCCCTTGCCCTGCTCGTGGGTGTGCTGTTGCACGAAGTGGCGCACGCCATAGCCGCGCGGAGGGCGCACATGCGCGTGGACGGGATCACGCTGTGGTTTATGGGTGGCTTCACCAGGATCGAAGGCGAAGAGTACCCCAGGAGCGAGCTGTGGATAGCGCTTGTAGGGCCACTCACGAGCATAGTGCTCGGCGGTGCAGTGCTCGGGGTCGCACTAGGGGCGCGCAGCGCGGGTTGGCCGTTGGTGGCCAGCACGCTTGGTTGGCTTGGTGGCATCAACATCCTCCTCGGTTTGTTCAACCTCCTACCGGCCTCCCCTCTTGACGGGGGCAAGGTCCTCCATGGAGCACTTTGGTGGGCGACCGGGAAGCGCTACCTGGCAACGCGCCTTACGACAGGCACCGGCACAGTCTTGGGTGCCTTGGGGATCGCCGGCGGGTTCATAACCATGGAGATGGGCGACTTCGTTGACGGCATCGTGTTCGCCTTGCTTGGCTGGTTCGTGCTGTCGTCGGCGCGCGGCGAGCAAATGGCGGGACGGGCGCGCTACGTCCTTGGTGACGTGCGCATATCCGACATAATGCGACCCGCGGTCATAGCTCCGGGATGGCTCACCGTGAGCGCCTTTTGGAGCGAGTGGGCTTCGCAGTACCCAGGCGCCGCTTTTGTGCTCGAGCAGTGGGCCGGGGAAGGTTGGGCAGGCGTCCTAACGGCCCAGCAGCTGGGCTCGGTCCCGCCAGGGCTACAAGCTTCGATGAGGGCACAGGACATCGCCGTACCGCTCGCTAGCCCCCCGGCTGGCTCCGGCAAGGGTGCCCTGAGCGCAGGGGAGCCCGCACTGGCCATAGCGGGCCGCCCCGGCCTGGCCCTCCCCGTTGAAGACAACGGCAAGATAGTAGGTGTCGTGATGGCCACCGACGTAGCCGCAATGGTCGCCCGCGGCATACCGGTCCCCCGCCGGACTTGGGGTTCCACCGTGTGGCCCCCCGTCACCGCTACATCGCACATCTACCCGTGAAGACCGACCCACTTGAGGACCGACCCACTTGAGGCGGGCGTTGCTGTACGCTGAGAGCGTTGGTTGGTACCTTGAAAAGTTATAACTCACACGGGGGTGACAGGCTTCGACTTTGGCTGTCAGACCGGGAGAAGCGAGCCGTGGTCCCCGGATGCCACGTAAAACAACTGGGACAAAAACAAACGCCAACACTGGCAACGCGCGTCTAGCGCTGGCTGCTTAATAGCGGCCCGTCCGTCTGGCCCCAGCCCTGCGGGCCAGGAGCGGGCGTCATAATGCGGGGCTCACTTTGCGGCTGAGCTAGCCGGCTGCGAGGGAAACTTTAGCTAGCTAGGGCCGACGGCCGGTGCCAGCGGCGAGCCGGCGGCCGACAAAGGTCACTGGCTGCGCTCGGAGAATCCCCGGCGAGAAGCCGAAGGACGCGGGTTCAATTCCCGCCACCTCCACGCAGGGTTAGCGACACAAC
>JAMDDF010000058.1:12035-17649 GCA_023489205.1 Actinomycetota bacterium
ATGCCGGGCGGGTGCACAAGAAGATTTTTGCGGTGGCTTGCTTAGGGTTCCACGACACTAAGCGACCGTCCGGTTGCCCTTGCGATGGCCTTTAGGTCGCTGGGGTCGGAGCTGATGACCAAGTCAACGCGGCGTAAGGCTCCCTCAACGACGCTGGCGTCGACGATGTCTTTGGTGGCCGCTTTGGCTGCCACCGACCCGACTCTTCGCGCCTGGTCATCATCGAGCGCTTCAACGTCGCAGCCGACGAGGAGCCTCGAGAGCAACGCCTGGCGGCTACCACCTCGCCAGGTCTGGGCGACTACAGCAGCAGGGACGGTAGGGACCGTTCGGTTGGCCAGGAGCGCACCGTGCCGAGCCCACATCCGCCGTTCGCCGCGCTCAGCGGCGATGAGCGCTCCCGCGTCGTAGGTCACCCCCATCAGGCACTACGACTACCACGGGGCCGGCTGTGACGGGACTGCCGGAGCGCTTCACAAGCCCAATGCTCAGCCTCGGCGATCTCTTCGGTACTGAAACGGCCGTATTCGCGTTCGAACTCGGCGACGGTCTCCAGACCGGCTCTTATTTTGAACTCCTTGTGCGCCGTGGCAGCCAACCAGGCGCTGTAGCTGACCCCGGCCTCAGCAGCCGCTGCTTCGATCTGCGCGTCGAGGTCCGGTGGGATCGACACCGACCGCTTCTTCCTGACAGCCATGCCCGTACAGTAGCACAAGGAGTTCAAAATAAGAGCCGGTCTAGTAGTACAACTGGGCGACGGCGTCACCGCTATAGGGCTTGCCACTGGGGCAACCTGCGTGGGACCCGGTCGAGAGGTGCAGCCGAAAGCAATAACCGCTGGCAGGACACTGCAGTTCTGCGATCCTGGCGGGCCGTAGGTCCAACGGTGTTTTCGGAGCACGAGTCATGTGGGGAACAATGGACGAGGTGGTCGCAAAGCTTTGTAGTGCTTACGGTCAGCTTCCTGCGCCTTGAGCTACCAGCTGGCCATGTGGCGGAACCGCTCACTCACCGGCAAGCTGATGAGGTGAGCCGGGACTGTGCGGAACGGTACCATGCCCAGAGGGCTCTTGAGTTTTAGCGCCAGGGCGGTTATTCTGCTACCTGCGCGACCGACAAGCCTTGTTGGCGCGGTCGCTTCGAGCGACGGGTCGGCGCTCGCCCCGTGAGTCCAAGGGGCCGCACAGAATCCACAGGAGCCGCCTGCCTTATCTATCCCTTGAAATAGTTGTTGTCCAACAAGGGGAAACTGCATATCGACGGCTCTGGATCGCTCGGCCAGATCGGGCCACCGGTCAGACTGAGCGCCGAACGAGCGTTCAGAACACAAACGGTCCGCGCATGTCCTGGCGTCCGACGGGAACTGCGAGCACGACCCGACGTGCCGTGGTCCTAGGCGGAGTGGCGGAGGGGAGGAGTGCCCGTCGGTGACGTGCGTTCGATGGTTACGACACGCGCCCCCTGGATGCTGGTCTCAATCGCGGCGGGACATGACCGAGGTGTTGAAAAGTTCCTGTGCCCGCCTATACGGCTCGAGCGGAGTGACTATAATCCTGGTCATACCGGACACGCTGCCCCTCGCCGAGATCAAGGCCCACCTCTCCGAGATCGTGGACCGTGTCGAGAACGAGCACGACCGGGTCGTGCTGACCCGCAACGGTCGCGCGGCCGCCGTCATCATGAGCCCGGAGGACCTCGAGGCGCTGGAGGACACCTTAGAGCTTCTGTCGGATCCGAAGGCGCTCAAGGAGATCGGCCGAGCCCGACAAGAGGTCGCACGGGGAAAGGTCGTCACCGCCGAAGAGCTACGCGCCAAGTACCTGCGACGGTGAGCGAGCCGGAGTACCGGCTCGTCATGGCGTCCAGCGCAGAGCGCTCCTTGGCGCGGTTGCCAGAGAAGGCCGCTGCAGCCGTGGTCGAGTTCGCGACCGGAGCGCTTGTCGAGGCCCCTCGGGTGGTGGGGCACCCGTTGCGGCAGGAACTGATGGGACTGTGGGCGGCCCGTCGCGGTCCCTACCGGGTGGTGTACGAGATCGACGACGGCACCAAGACGGTCAGTGTCCTGCGTGTCGACCACCGTGCCGACGTGTACAGATCGCACTGAGGCCGCCCCGAAGATCACGCCCTCGGCGGCGGAATCGACACGAAGCGCCGGAAGCGGGATGGCGGCGACGAGGTGCGGCCGAGCGAGAAGGCCCCTCTGGTGGCGCCGACACCCCACCAACGGCCACCTCCTCCTTGGTCACGCTCGATCAACCGAGGCAACTCGAAGGGCACTACCTCCCCCCTGGGGCAGAGGCCCGACAATAAGCAAGGTAGTTTTCGCCATCGGCAGCGACGGGCCGGCTGAGGCGTGTTTACCTCAGCTCAGGGCGAGCGCGGGACCAACCGGCACGGCACCAGGATCTTCTCGTCGATGTAATAGCTGGCGCATATGCGGTGGTAGCCATCGGCCACCCATAGGGGTTCGCCGTAAACAAGCAGCACGGGTGAGAGCTTCTTGCCGTGCTTGACCTTGTCGAGGTCGTTTCGCACTTCGGGGTCGTCGCTCGGCAGCAGTGGCAGGCCGGACGCCCTGAGCAGGTCCTTGGCTGCGTAACGGCGCAAGGGCTGCTCCTTGACCAGGGCATCGGCCAGCCGTGCAGCCTGGCCAGGGCCGACAAGCAGCGACAAGAAGGATTGGGCGGCAGGAAAGTCTTGGTCCTCGGGCTCGTCCTTCCAGTGCTCCTGCTCGCTCGTCATCTCGCCTCGCTAATCTCGGTTGTGCCCACTAAGTGATAGCACGCCCTCTGGCTAACCAACAGTTTGGAGCAGACGCCATGGAGACCTTGCCGGGCCCCTACAAGCCGGTGCCGCTACACCTACGGGAGCCGGCCAGCCTGCAAACCCCGTGGACTCACAATTTCGAGGATCTGAGCTACGAGTGGCGCCGCCTGTTCTCGGAGGTGCTCGGCACGTTCTTCTTGGTCCTCGTGGCGGCGGGAGCACCTGTGGTAGACGCATGGAGCCACGGGCAGGTCCCCCTGGACGCCCAGGTCGTTGCGCCTGCGCTCATGGTGATGGCTGTCATCTATTTCATGGGCACCGTGAGCGGGGCTCACCTGAACCCCGCTGTTAGTATCTCCTTCGCTCTGAGGGGTCATTTCCCTTGGAAACGGGTCCCTGCCTACATCATCGCTCAATTCGTTGGGAGCCTCTTGGCAGCGGGCTTCCTGCGTGCGATGTTCGGCAATGTGGGCAACTTGGGGTCTACCCTGCCCGGTCAAGGTGTCACCTGGTGGCAGGCCAGCTTGATCGAGCTGGTCCTTACCGCCGGCCTGGTCAGCGTCATCCTCGGCACCGCCTCGGGGGCTCGCAACATTGGGGCTAACGCCGCTCTTGCGGTCGCGGGCTACATTGCCTTGGCGGGCCTGTGGGCGGCGCCCGTCACGGGGGCGTCGATGAACCCCGCACGCTCGCTCGGCCCGGTGATCGTGGGCGGCCACTGGAAAGATTGGTGGGCTTACGTCATCGGCCCTCTTGCCGGTGGGGCGGTGGCTGTGGCGTTCGCCTGGATCCTTCGTGGGAAGCGCAGCGAAGCTGGCGATGAGGCGGCACGAGGCATGCTCCCAGACGCATAGGGACCCCCCCTTTGCTCGGCCGGCTCTGCCCGCCTCGCCACGCCTAGCCCTTATGACAGCCATCAGGTAGAAAAACGCTCTGCGCGAGCGATATAGACTCCCAAGCTACTGTTTCAGGGTCGACGTCGCCCCCCCCTACAGCAGGACCACCGACAAGATGTCGTGTCGCGCTAGCGGCGACGACCAGCCCAAGAGAGGAGATAATGCACCTCCCAACGCACAGTGCCACGGGCACGGGTACCCCCAGCCCTCCAAGCGCAGGTCTCTACGACCCTCGCTTTGAGCACGACTCGTGCGGGATCGGGCTCGTGGCTGACCTCCAAGGCCGTCCGAGCCACCGCGTCGTCGAGCAGGCCCTGACGGCCCTCGAACGGCTGGCCCATCGCGGGGCCTCCGGCGCCGAGGTCGACACCGGTGACGGGTCGGGCATCCTGGTCCAGGTCCCCCACCGGCTGCTGAGCGAGCTCGCGAGCAGCGCGGGCGTGGCCCTGCCCGGCAAGGGCCGTTATGCCACGGGCACCGTTTTCCTGCCCCAAGAGCCCGACGACGCGGCCAAAGCGCGTGCACAGCTCGAGGCCGTCGCCGCCGAAGAAGGCCTGGGGACCTTGTGGTGGCGGGAGGTACCAGTCGATGGGTCTGGCCTGGGCCGCGCTGCCCGCTTCGTCCAGCCCCGGATCGAGCAGGTCTTCCTGGCCCCACCCGGAGCGGCCGCCGGCGAGGCAACCCCCCAGGAGCAACTGGCCCTCGACCGGGTGGCGTACGTGGCCCGCAAACGCTTCGAACACACCAACGATGGGGCCTACGTCCCCTCCCTGTCGTGCCGGACGCTCGTCTACAAGGGGATGCTGACATCTCACCAGCTCCGCACCTTCTACCTGGATCTGTCCGACGAACGTCTAGAGAGCGGGCTCGCCCTGGTGCATTCGCGCTTTTCCACCAATACCTTCCCGAGCTGGCCGTTGTCCCATCCCTACCGCTACCTCGCTCACAACGGGGAAATCAACACCCTGGCTGGCAACCGCAACTGGATGGCGGCCCGAGAGGCCCTTTTGGCTACCGACCTCATCCAGGGAGACCTGTCCCGTATCTTCCCAGTCGTCACCCCAGGGGCAAGCGACTCGGCCACCTTCGACGAGGTACTGGAGCTCTTGCACTTGGCCGGGCGGTCACTGCCCCACGCTGTGCTCATGATGATCCCCGAGGCCTGGGAGAACCACGAGGAGATGGACCCGGCGCGCCGAGCCTTCTACCGCTACCACGCGTCGCTGATGGAGCCCTGGGACGGGCCGGCGGCGGTCGTCTTCACTGACGGTACCGTGGCTGGTGCCGTGCTCGACCGCAACGGGCTGCGCCCAGCCCGCTACTGGGTAACCGCTGACGGCCTGGTGGTGCTGGCCAGTGAGGTCGGGGTGCTCGACATCGACCCGGCCGCCGTGGTACGCAAGGGGCGGCTGCAGCCAGGGCGGATGTTCCTTGTCGACACGGCAAAAGGCCGCATTGTCGACGACGATGAGATAAAGGCCGAACTAGCTGGCCAGCACCCCTACGCACAATGGGTCGCCCAGGACCAGGTGCGCCTGGAAGACTTGCCCGAGCGCGACATGCTCACCCCCCAGCACGCCAGTGTGGTCACCCACCAGCGGCTGTTCGGCTATACCACCGAGGAGCTCCGCATGATCCTGGCCCCCATGGCCCGCACGGGACAGGAACCGATCGGCTCGATGGGCTCCGACACTGCCGTGGCGGTGCTCTCCGAGCGCCCACGGCTACTCTACGACTACTTCACCCAGTTGTTCGCCCAGGTGACCAACCCGCCCCTGGACGCCATCCGCGAAGAACTGGTGACATCGCTGGCTACTACTATCGGGCCGCAGGGCAACCTGCTCGACGCCAAAGTCGGGCTGCACCGTCAGATCGTCCTGCCCCAGCCAGTGATCGACCGAGACGACCTCGCCAAGTTGCTCTACGTCAACGAGCACGGCGAGACCCCAGGT
>JAMDDF010000152.1 GCA_023489205.1 Actinomycetota bacterium
CCCGAGCGGCAGTCGGGATGAAGGGGACGTCTTCGAGCATCGGCACCTCAAGTTGCTTGATTATGTCTTCTGCCTGCGCGGTGTTCGTAACGGCATTGAGCTTCTGAAAAAGAGCGTCCTCTTTCGGGGAACTATAGCGTTCGAAGTCACTGGCAGCCGCCTTGCCTATCGGAGCGCTGTTGCCCGAGTACAGCAGGCCGCGCAGCATCCCGAACGGGCCGTCAATGGTGATCCCTGGAGGGCCACCGTACGCAAGCTGGAACTTGCCGAGAGTCGTATCCGTCGTGTAGGTCGGTGTAGACAAGTTGGGTTGCGTTATACGAATGCCTACTTGACGCAGGTTTGTCGCGATGATCTGGCAAGCCGCGACCCAGTCTGAGTAACCACCAACGGTGATGATATTAAAGGACAGCGGCACACCCGACTTGTTTTGGAAAATACCACCGGCTCCCCGCTTATAGCCAGCCCTTTCCAGGATAGATATAGCTTTCGCGGGACTATATGCATAATCATTGTACCTGGCTGCAACTGTAGCATTATACCACGCCCTTTCGCTCGGAAGGAGTGCGCCAGACTGGTTTGCCGCCGGCACCTCGCCGTCTTCAGCGAGCGTCGCGATCTGCGCCCGGTTGATCGCGTAAGCCATTGCTTGGCGAACGGGCAAAGCCAGGAGTGGGTCGGTGACGTTTAGGTACACTCCGGAAAAGCCCCCCGGCGGCGACCAATCACGAAAGTTCTTGTTGCGGGATAGGTAGGCCGTCTTCACGTTTGGGATGAATTGGCCGCCCCATTGCGCTCCCCCGTTGGCAAGCAGTTCGTTGGCCGTACTGTTAGCGATAATTGCGGGGACCTCGACCGTCTTGATCTTGGGCAGTCCTGGCATCCAAAAGTGCGGGTTGGCCGTGTATGTGATGTTCTGGGCCGAGCATGCGCTCACGGTGTAGGCCCCTGTCCCGACCGGGTGGGCGTCTGGCCACGTAAGCGGGTTCTTGACCTTGTCCCAAACACTTTTCGGCACGATCCCAATCTGGTCGGCTATATAGTAGAAAAGCGTCGCCGCCGGTTGCTTGAAGCGCATCGTCACCTGGTAGGGTCCGGTAACCGATACGCTCTGAAGGGTCGGGTCGATCCCCTCTAGGTCGAGTGATGGGTTGCTCTTGATAAGCTGGAACGTGTACGCGACATCCTCAGCAGTCAGTGGCTCGCCGTCGTTGAAGTAGACGCCTTTGCGAATCGTCCACGTCAGTACTGTCGCGTTGTCGGACCAATGGTACGCAGTCGCAAGCCATGGGGTCATCTTTCCCGTCAGCGAATTTATGTAGTAGAGCTCCTCGTTCACCATCCCAAGCGAGAAGAAGTACGTGTTCGGATTGAACGGGTTGAAGCTGCAGGACCAAGTCTCCCCATCAGCAGCAGAGATAGTGATCGTCGAGCCCGCAGCCGACTCCGTTTGCGCGGCTGCTGCCGATGTTGGCATCCCGACCGGGCCGGCCGTCATCAAACCGAGCACGCCGAAGGCCGCAACAAGCGCAGCAGGCCGATGCTTCTGCCTATGTCTCATCCCCTATGTCACCCTTTCTTTGCGCATGAGCGCCTTTACTGCCACCGTTTCGCGGCGGATGTTAAAAATATGATACAGAATGTTGAGTAGCCGGTCAAGGGCCTGTCGGTGGCCCCAGGCTCCGAAGCATTCCTGTCCACTCATCTCGCCCCCACGCTCAGTAGCTGCCGGAAGCCTGGCAACTTGTCACACCCGCTTGTGTCGAATACGTGCCTCGCTAGCAGCAGAAGCTCGCTGCGCCTCTGAGAGCGCCTTGAGCGGGACCTTAGGACGGCGCCAGGCGTCGAGCAACCCGTTGCGTTCCTCATAAGTGTCGGTCAGCTGCGTATACGCGTACCCGGCCACCCACTCGTTGCCCAGCAGTACTCCGCACAATTCGCGGAAGCGCTGGAGCAGGGCCTGTCGGGACGCAAGAGGTGGACCGTAGCCGTGAGCGGCCTTCCCGTCGCCTTCAAGCACGCGCGAGCCCCCGAACTCGCTAACCATGATTGCCTGCCCTTCTCTAGGCAGCAAGCCGCGATTGCCGGGTATGTCGGTGGTGAGCTCGGGAGGGACATCGGGGAGGGCGGCATAGTGGGAGGCGAAGACCTCCGGGTCTTGCTCGTAGTCGTGACAGTCCCAAACGTCCGATTCGGCAATGCGGTGCTCGTAGCCTGAGACGTCGATCACTGGGCGTGTGTGGTCCGAGGCACGCGCCGCGAGGTAGAGGGCCCGGGTCGCTGGGTCAAGGTCGTACAGCGTCCCACGGGCCGGTACTTCGGTCTCGTTGAGAGCGCACCATCCGACTAGGCAGGGGTGAGAGTGGTCGCGCTCGAGCACCTCTAGCCATTCGCCTACATAGTCGAGGGAGAAGCCGAGGTGGTGAACCTGCCCGCCGTGGCGCTTGTTGCCCCAGTCTGGGAACTCTCCCCACACGAGGTAGCCGAGACGGTCGGCGTGGTAGAGCCACCGCTCTTCGGCGACGCGCTGATGAGCGCGGGCACCGTCAAAACCCGCTGCCCTGGCGAGCTCGATGTCCTTGACGAGCGCCGCGTCGCTCGGAGCGGTGAGGCCTCCATCGGGCCAGTACCCCTGGTCGAGCACGAGGCGTAGGAAGCGAGGCTCTCCGTTCAGCAGGAACACGCCGTCTTCCACCGAGAACGAGCGTAACCCTGCGTAGGAAGTTGCCTGGTCGAGGATCACCCCATCGCCGTCCAAAAGCGACAGGGAGAGCTCGAAGAGTACCGGGTCCTCGGGGCACCACAACCGCCGCTCGGGCGGGGCAAGTGCAAGCACAACGCTCGGCGTGAGATCTGTCCCGAGATGGGTAGTAGCACCCGCCACCACTGAGCCGTCGAGGCGGAGCTCAGCTTGCAGGAGGAGGCCCCTGCGCTGCCCGACGAGCGGCTGCTCGACCAGGAACGCGCCTGTCCCTACGATCGGTGTGATCCGAGGCCGCCGGAGGTAGGTGCGCGGGACGGGCTCCATCCAAACGGTCTGCCAGATGCCAGTGGTGCGTCGGCAGCGCGACCCATAGGGCAGGAGGCGGTCGCTCTGCTTACCGCGGGGCTGCACGGCGTCGGGGTCATCTCGCGCCCGCACCACGATCGTCGCCTCCTGTCCCGGCCGCGCCACCGCTGAGATGTCACAGCCGAAGGGTGTGGCCCCACCCCGGTGGCGAGCTAGCTCGGCGCCGTTGACCCAAACAGTCGTCTCGTAGTCGACAGCTTGGAAATGCAGCCAAACCTTGGCATCGCCCCAATCGGACGGCACCACTACCGTGCGCCGGTACCAAACGACAGGCAGAAAATCAACCGCACCAATCCCCGACAAAGCCGACTCTGGGGCGAACGGCAGGATAATCCGGCCCTCCAGCGGGCGCTCCCTCAGCCCACGCTCCTCACCGGTATCGCCAGGGTCGACCTCGAACTCCCAGTCCCCATTGAG
>JAMDDF010000145.1 GCA_023489205.1 Actinomycetota bacterium
CTGAGTACCTCCAAGATGGCGTCGCCGTCGCCACCACCCTGCCGCTCTCGGACCAGCCTCGCATCACCCCGGCGGGCGCGGTGCCCCCGTTCTTCGCTGGGTTGCTCCCCGAGGGGCGCCGGCTGTCGAACCTACGGCGGGCCGTCAAGACTTCCGCTGACGACGAGCTCGCTTTGCTGCTTGCCGTGGGAAGGGACACGATCGGTGACGTCCAGGTCGTCCCGGAGGGCGAAGTGCCAGCTCCGGCAGAACCGTTGGTCCGGGTCGAGCGCTCCTTCGCCGAGGTGCACTTCAGCGACCTGCTTGCCGAAGCCGGGGTGGTCGACCCAGTGGCACTGCCCGGCGTGCAGGACAAAGTATCAGCCCGGATGATCTCGGTCCCGGTGGGCCGGGCCACGGACCGCTACATCCTCAAGGTCGACCCGCCCGAGTACCCCCATGTGGTGGAGAACGAGGCGTACTTCCTCGGAGTCGCGCGCGCCATGCGGATGCCCGTCGCGGACGCCGAGCTCGTTCACGACGCCGACGGGCGGCCCGGGCTGCTCGTTCGGCGCTTCGACCGTATAGCTGGGCCGAACGGTCAGGTGCTCCCATTGGCCTGCGAGGACGCGTGCCAGCTCCTCGACCGCTGGCCCTCTGACAAGTACCACATGACTTCAGAGGAAGTGGCCACCGTCATAGGCGACCGCTGCGCAGCAAGCCTGCCGGCACTACGGGACGTGTTCCGCCAACTGTGCTTTGCGTGGCTCACCGGGAACGGCGACGTTCACGCCAAGAACCTTTCGGTGCTGCGTCAGCCCGATGGCGAGTGGAAGGTCGCCCCCGCCTATGACCTGCCCTCCACGGTTCCCTACGGCGACGGGTCGCTGGCGTTGCCCCTGGCCGGGCGCACGACCGGCTTAGCCCGCCGTCGCTTCCTCACCTTCGCTGCAGCTATCGGCCTCCCGGAGCCAGCAGCGCTCCGGGTCATTGAACAGGTCCTCTCTGGCACAGAAAGGGTGATCGGCGAGCTCGAGGCGGGGGCCATTCCCCTCCCAGGGCAAACGGTGCAGTCAACCGTCAAGGAATTGCGTTTCCGTCGTCGTCAGATGGCAGCGGATTGAGGGCATTCTCGCTCTCGCCTGGCACCAGTCGAGCATGCACGACGCCTGGGCGGCCCCCGGCGCTGGCCGACCGCGTGCCGGCCCGCTCGAGGGCGGGCGACATGGCGCGAAGGATCTGGCGGTCGAACATCTCAGGGCACCTCTGCCCAGGGACGCTCGTCGCCTAGGAAGGCCGCCGGCTGGGACGAGAACATGCTGAAGCCCATGGCGTGGCGTCCCGGACCACCCGGGGGACCTGTTCGACGTTGGCCGGGGTGACCGTCGTGTTGTGGGCCAGGAAATAGCGCACCCCGTGCTCGGCCCGCAGGCGCCTGAACATCTCGCAGAAGCGTTCCCGGTAGGGGTTGAGGTCGGTTTCTTTGCTGGGCCGGCGCAGCCCTTGGCGGCCCCGCATGGTTATGTCGAAGTGGCCGGCGAAGGAGAGTGGGCGGAAGCAAGGGCGCCCATCGAGGCCGAGGGCGAGGCGCTCCAGGTACTCGTAGCCAAAGTCCCCGTGGGGTGAAGCTCATGGGCTCGCGCCCTTGGCGGCGCATGGCGAGGAGAGCGGCAGCGTGGTCGTCGGGCCTGAGCAGGCTGACCTCGCCTCCGATCGACTGGGTGTGGGCGTCCGGGCCTCGTGTTGGGCGGAAAAAGGCCACCTGGTGTTCGACCCCGGACACGGTGTGGGCGCCGTCGACCCGTACGTGGTTGGCGTCGCGGAAGTGGTAGCGGGGGTGCGGGGGAAATCGCAGGGGGGGAAGACCCCACGGGAGTAGGCGCGGAGCAAGCCGCCCAAAAGGTGAAGCGGTCGTCTGTGAGACTGGCCACCTCGGTGACAGCCAGCTTCTCGCCGGGAGAAACCGGCTGGTGGAGGAGATGGTCGGCCTGTGCAGAGACGAACTCGAGCACAACCGGTGCGCTCAGCTCGCCGAACCGCAGTGGGCTGACTGGGAGCCTTCGGTGTCTGTTGCCACACTGTTCGCCGTTCCTGGCGCCGGGAAGGCTAGCGGTGGCCTATGTCGCAGGGGTGAGAGCGGCGCTGAGGAACTCCCCAGATCTCGGTTCCCCGTGGCCCCGACCAGCTGGTCGACCTCCTGGCCAGAGGGGCCAAAAACGACCAGGGTAGGGACGCTTTGGATGCCATGGCGACCGGCGGTGGCAGGGTCCTGCTCGACGTCCATGCGGCCGAAGCTCAAAAGACCGGCGTGCTCTTCGCCGCTGCAGGGCTCGTAGTTGGCAGCTGCTGCCGAAGGGGTCCGAGTCGACGACCATTGCGCTCCGGCCCGCCTCCCGGCAGGGGAAGGCCACGCTTTGCTGAGACCTGAGCTCCCATGCGAACGCCCGTAGGAGCGTGGTCTTACCGACGCCGCCGGGCCCTGTGACGGAAAGGATCCCAGGGGCGTCGCCGGCTTCGGAGAACCAAGAGCACATCTCGGCCATCTCGCGCTCACGGCCCACGAATAGCCGCTGGTCCCTCTCGGCGAGGGCCTCGCCAATAGTAAGTGGTGAAGCCGCGCTGCTCTTTTGCGCCAGGACGCCCACCAGATTCCCCAAGCCTTGCCTGCGTTAGTTCTCCGATCGCGACGTGCTTATCTCAACCACCTGTGCCAGCGGGGCCGGTATTGACGGTGTGGGCTCGAGGCCGCGCCAGATCTCGCCGGGGACCTTGCATGCTCCCTGTTGCTCAGTGGGCGAACGCCGGCGCCGGTGGGCGTGCCGCGTCGAGCTTCCCCAGGTCCTGCCGAAGCTGGGCCACGAGGGCCTTTGTCGTGCCCCGGTAATGAGCCAGCGCCAGGTCGAGGCGGAAGTCGAACTGCGCCGAGAGGCCGGCGCCGTAGTGGACGGTCACGGGCTTTTGGCGGTTGGAGACCGAGAAGGTGGTCGAGCCGGTTTCGTCGTCGTGCTGGAAGCCGACGAGCTTGGCGAAGGCGACCTCTCTGGTCTGCTTGGGGCCGGTAAAGACGACCCGGCGGTTGGTGACGTAGACGGTGCCGTGGTCGATGGCGGCCAACACCGGCTCACCCTGGACGTAGTGGCCGCGGGTCGCGCCGACCCGGTAGCGGACGCCACCGCCTATCGGGAACGAAAATCCAGACGAGGCGCCCTCCCAGTGGCCGGTGCTCCGGGCGTCCAAGAGGGCGGCGCCGGCGACCTTGTAGAAGAGCGCCTCTTCGGCGCCGAGCACGATCTCGTTGGTGGGCAGGCCATTGAAGGTCTCGGCGAGCTGGAGCAGCCCGGCGTAGCCGTCACGCTCCGCCTGCCACTTTGAGAGGGCCTCCTCGTGCTCCTTCTCCAATTTCTTCTCGTGGTGCTTCTCGAACATCTTCTGGATCTTCGGCCGACCGACCGCTCACCATGAGCGCGCCGGGCAGGAAAGTCCAGCCAGGGTTTGCCGC
>JAMDDF010000079.1 GCA_023489205.1 Actinomycetota bacterium
TTCGAGCGTGTCCTCAAGTGCCTCGAGGTCTTCCACCGCCAGCACGACCACGCAACCCATCTCGCTTGTGTGCCCGACGGGGACTCTCACACCTCACACCCGCCCAATCAGCACCCCACACCCCCCAATCAGCAGCCAAGTGCGTAGCTGACCGCCGAGCAGACCTTGCGCATGACGTCATCGCCGACTTGTCCGACCGGGCCAGTGAGCGATGCCTGAGTGACCGTGTGAAGGCCGTCGCAATTGATGACCGAGGGCCGGTCTAGGCCAACCCCGACGTGGTCGATGGCAACCTCCGCGGCCAGACCGCGGATCGTTGTGGTGATCTCGGCCACGGTGACGAGCTCGCGGACGTCGAGGACCTCCGATCGCGTGAGCAGGAGAACGGGTCGCCTCTTGCGACCTACCTCCGCCAGCCAAAGCTCGCCACGCCTCATGGCTCGCCCCACGCTTCAGCTTCGGTCCAGAAGGTGTCGGCACGTTCGGGGTGCCTCAGGTACGCCTCTCGGTCTGACCGCTCCAAAGCGGCGCGCACCGCATCAGCGACTCCCTGGCGTGCCGCTGCCGAGATGTTGACGCCGAGCTGATGAGCCAGCTCAGCCAACTCCTCGTCCAGCGTGAAGGTGGTTCTCGATGAGACCATACCTAGATGCTATCAGATAATGATAGCAGGCTGTGTTGACGGCATCGCGCGTGGAGACGAAGTGGCTACTACAGGCCCAGCTAGTCGAAGCAAAGCCGCACGTCATCGAGGTTCGAGTACGAGTGCCGATCTTCGGCGTACCCGGTCGTATGAGGACCAGCCCTCGAGTTGCACCACGCCCAGGGGACGCAGCCGCCGCCTCGCGCCAACGGCAAGGCACGGCGCATCGCAGTGAGGTCGTCCGCTGTGGAGCGCTCCGAGCCATAGACCTGCTCGACCGCGTCACGGATCAGGGATGAGAGCGACCGGCCAGTCCGCAGCGCTGCGGCATCCAGAGCACGGCGCTCGTCGTCGGTCAAGGAGATCTGAGTTCATTGCATGATATAGGCTTACATCAGGTCGCATTTCACTGCTATCAGCTAGCGATAGCAGTGAGTGTTGAGGACCCCGCCCGGCTAACCTTTGCCTGTCCGCGCCCTGTGTACTGTCGGCTTGGAGGGCTTGAGGAGTTGCTCTTGGCCCCAACGCTCCAGCTCCTCCAAGGCGGGGCGTAACGCCTCGGCCCGGTCGGTCAGCTTGTAGCGCACGCTTACAGGAGGTCCTCCATCGACTTCGCGGGCGATGAGCCCGGCCGTGATGAGCTCGCTGAGGCGTTCCGCGAGCACGCGCTCGCTGAGCCCGGGTACCCGGCGCACCAGCTCGGAAAAGCGCGCAGGCCCACCGAGGAGGGTGACGATGATGAGGCCGTTCCAGCGCTTGCCGAGCAGTGCGAAGACACGGACGATCGCCTCACAGGCGCCCCCTTCGACTGCCTCCTGCACGCAATAGAGCCTACTTTGATAGAGTAGCTGACAATTTACTAGCTGCAAACTTTTCGTATGAACCCCGTACCCTTTGGAGGACACTGATCACATGCGCCACCTCGGTTTGCTCATCGCCCGGTCTGTCCTGGGAGGCTACTTGGCCGTCCACGGCGCTCAGAAGTTGTTCGGCGCGTTCGGAGGCCATGGCGTCGAGGCAACTGCAGCGGGCTTCGGTTCGATGGGCCTGCGTCCCGCGAAGGCCATGGCGGTGCTCGCAGGTCTGAGCGAGATGGGTGGTGGCGTGTTGACGGCGACAGGTATCGCCGACCCCCTCGGCCCGGTGGCTGTTGCCGGCACAATGGCGGTCGCTGTGGCGGTGCACCGCGAGCACGGCCCGTTGGCGCAAAATGGCGGGTTCGAGCTTCCCCTCACCAATCTTGCGCTTGCTGTGGCACTCATGGCCAGCCCAGGAAAGCTGCGTATCGGGTTGCGCCTGCCGTCTTCTTTGGCACGTCTAGCCGTGATAGGTGGCATTGGCGCTGCCGCAGTAGCGACCGGGCAGATACTTTTGGCGCAACCTGGCACCCGCGCCAAGCTGGCGCGTCCCGACGCAAAGGCACTGGTGCCTGCCGAGGCTGAGGGAAGCTACAGCCGGCCATAGGTGGGCAATTAGACGACGCCTTGTTCGCTTGGGCTATGGGCGCCATTACCACGGCGTTGCGGCTTGGCATCATCAACGAGCGCTGCTTGCTCCCACACCCTGCCTGGTACGGCGCGGGGAGTGCCGACCAGGCGCAGGGCCGCCAAGGTCCGGATAAACCACCACGAAGGGTCGAGCTCGAAGCGGCCGAGGCCCTGGCGGGCGCTCCCAGGGAACCGGTGGTGGTTGTTGTGCCACCCTTCGCCCAACGTAAGCACAGCTACGAGCCCGTTGTTCCTGCTCTCGTCGTTGGTTGCGAAGCGTCGGCTCCCAAAGCGGTGGGCAAACGAGTTGACCGAGAAGGTCGCGTGGTAAAGCAGCGTCGTCGCAACGAAAAAGCCCCAGACCAACATTTGAGGGCCCGACGTGTGCAAAGCCGGGTCAAGCCTAGCCAAGCACGCCCCGGCCCCAAAGGCTGTCAACGCCGTGAGGACGGGGGCGATGTGGTGGTAGCGGTCCACCAAGCGCAACTCAGGGAAGCGGGCAAGATCTGCCACCCTGGCCAAGGGAGCGGCCGGAGGCCGGAACAGCCACCCTACGTGGCTGTGCACGAAGCTATTGACGACCGGTGAGTGCGGGTCGCCTGGGCGGTCCGTGAACCGGTGGTGCGCGCGATGCGTCGCCGACCACCAAAGCGGGCCACGCTGAGCCGCGGAGGCGCCGAGCACTGCCCCTGCAAACTGTACCGGTCGCGTCATCTTGAAGGCCCGGTGAGAAAAACCGCGGTGGTAAAAGACGGTGATCCCGAGCATCCGGGTCAAGTAAAAGACGGCGGCGCCGCACAGCGCCGCCCAACTCCACCCAACGAAGGGCAGGGCGAGGACACCCAGGTGAACCAGTACGAAAGGCACGCCTACGCGCGCGCGGGATACCGGTGCCGGGCGGGAGGGTGCCACAGGGGCCCCGGTCGTGACGGCGATAGTGACGGCCACGCTCAGGCGGCCTCTGACAAGCGCCTCTCGAGGCCACGTATGGCCCGGTCCGCCACCTGCTTGAAACCCAGTGCGAGTAATGGGTCAGCGAGGCGGAGCAGGCTCCTAAAACGCAGACGGGCGTCGTAAGTCACTTGTGTGGCATCGCCCCGACGGGTCACCGTCACCGTGTCCACTGACTCGAGGGTGGCCGAGCGAGCGCTAAAGGTCACTCGTCCAGGTGCGAGGTCGGTCACCTCATAACGCAAGAGCAACCGGCGCCCTGCCACCTTTACCGTGAGGTCGAAGGCACTCCCAAGCTTGACCGCACCGGCGTCCTTGCGGCTTGCTGCGACTACCCCTGGGTCCCACTGGGTGGTATGGCTGAAGTCGGCCATGTACGC
>JAMDDF010000118.1:0-2862 GCA_023489205.1 Actinomycetota bacterium
ACTGGTCGCCCCCACCTTGGCCTCTCACGCCCCGGTGGGTGGACTCCCGCCGGGTGCGGCGCAAGCCGCAGACACGCTCGAGGTCCGACAGGTCGTTCGGGGAGGTCAAACCGCCCAAGACAGCCGTGACGGACGTGGCATTACCCATGGTCTCGGCCTTTTGGGCGCCCCATCGGGTCACTGCCTGGGAGAACGACTGCATTGCGTACACAACTACGATCCCCCGGCCGCGGCCGTCTGCCAACAGCTCGGGCAGCGTGGGCAAGGGGGCGATGCTCGGTGCTTCGTCCAGCAAACCGAGGAGCGGCGGGTCGAGCCGCCGTCCCGGCATGCGGGCCGCCAAGCGCTCAGCGCAATCGAATACCTCGTCGGCAAAGGCCGTGATCAACGGCGCCACGGCCCCAAGGCGCGATCCCTTTCCGAGCAAGTAGACGGTGCCTCGCGCCGCCAGGATCTGCTCGATGTCGAGCTCCTCTCCCGGTGGGGGCGAGCATGCTTCAGTGACGGCCTCGTGGCTGAAACAGGCGAGTGCCCTAGCCACATACCGCAAGACCCCCGAAGTCGTCTCGGCGGCCCCGCCCGTGTGGAGCTCCACCAGATCCGCCCACCCCGGTGCTGCGAAAGGAGACGAGGTGAGCACCTCCCTCGGCGTCGTGTCCTCGGGCCGCCGCGACCACTCGAGGACGGCACGTACATCGAGCCCAGCGATGGCAGCGGCGTGCAAATAGGCCTTCAGCAAGTCACGAGCAGAGTCTCTGAAGAAGGCGCCGTTTTGGACGTCCCCGTCGTCCGCCCCTGCTGCGAGCAATGCAGAAGCACGCCGCTCGGCCACCTCGCTACGCTGACAACCTGCAACCGGCGACCAACGGACGGGCAGGGCAGCGGGGGCGAGCCCGTCTGGGTCCAGCACGAGCACAGGGCCATAGCGCTGCCTGGCAACGGTCGTCAGCTCGAACAGGTCGGCTTTGGTAGAAGTGGCGAGCACTGGCCCGGGGTGCTGCCTCAAGATCGGCGCCAGCACTCGGAAGGTCTTGCCCTCACCGGGCGGGGCGACGAGGCGGAGCGATGCCTCCCAGCTCGGCCAGAGCTCTACCCCGCTCGGGTGAGCCCTCCCGAGCGGGTAGCCCACCTCCTCGGCGCGCACGGCGGACAGCCGGGAACCTGCAAGAGAGGGACGGGTCTGGGGGGCTCGCCGTCGGGCCGCCTTGACGGAAGCCTCGTGGACGAGCTGGCGACGGGACGCGAACCCATGCCGGTCCCGCTGGTCGCCGAGGGGAGCTCTGGCGAAAAGACGGGCGACGACAGAGCTGGAAGCGGTCACGCCGCCCTCGAAAGCAGCGCTTGCTCTGCCCTAGACAGAGCGTGGTAGACGGCCTTTGGCGCCAGGCCCTGCCGGCGGCCGACCTCGCTCGCCGCCAGACCCTGGACCCTCGTCGCGTAGAGGAGCGCTGCCTGCTGCCCGCTCAGCCGACCCACCCGAAGCGCTTCAACGACGGCACTGGCGAGCCATTCCGCCTCCGACCTAGCGCTCAGCAACCCGCACGAGAGCTGGGGGACATGGCCCGCACCAAGAACGACGGTCCTCGACTCGTGACGCCGCTCTGCTTGGCGGGCGGTGCGCAGCCGGCGCGCTGCCTCGCCTACGACCAGATTCGACACGTCGGGGCGGTCTTCCCCGGCGTGGCGCCGGATCGCAGTGAAGCACTCGGCGACGAAATCGGCCGCCGTGTCGGCAGGGCAGCGCCAGCTCCCGCCCACCCCGTGGCCAAAAGTCGGCGTGTAGACATTTTCCATCCTCAAACGGGGCAGCAGCGCCTGCACGAGGCATCGAGACGCGGCGCGGCAGGAAGCCACTCGCAGGAGCGCGGAAAGCAACCTTGCCCCTTGTGGAAGGGGCGAGTAGGGCTCCCATTGAACCTGCTCGACGATGTCTTTTGCGACAAGCCCCTGCAAAGTTGGCTCGACGTCCCACCAGCGCCGCTCGCAGGCTCGCATCGCCGGCGTCGCCACCACGTGGCGCCAATCGCTCTCGAGCGACATGAACACCGGAAGATGTGCCCTGCCACTACCGGCCCTAGGTCTGTAGCTCGCCACCCCAGGCTGTTCAGGCATCGGGGGCAAGCGTGCTTCACGCTTTCTCCGCTCAGTTCTCCCCGGGCTTCACCTCCTTGCCCCCGACACGGGGAAGTCCCAGGGGAAAAACGGCTCCGCGCTCATGAAGGGAGCTCAAGGCTCTCTTGGACGTCTCTTGGGCGTGTGGCCACGTGGTTACCACGCCGGTCCAGCCTCGGCTATCCCTTGGGACTACTCATCTCGTGCCCCGCCCCGTCCAGGGCTGCCCGGATCGCGGCAACCTGCTTACCCACATCATCGGGCGGTGCGCCGTCCATGGCCGTCCTCATTAGCGCCGAAGCGACCACCACGCCGTCCGCATCCTGGGATGCCGCCACCGCCTGGTCTGGGCCGGAGATCCCAAAGCCCATCACGACTGGCTTGTCTGTAGCAGCCTTCAGCCGCCGGGCGAGAACGCCCGAGCTAGAAGCGAGACTGGGGCGCTCCCCCGTCACGCCCATCAGGTTGACGCCATAGATGAAGCCGTGCGAACGCTCGCAGAGGACGGCGAGGCGGTCGTCGGGGGTGACCGGAGCGGCCAGGAGAACGGTCTGGACCCCTTGGGATGCGGCATCGCGCTCCCACTGCCCAGATTCCTCGAGAGGCATGTCTGGCACAATTGCACCGCTGATACCCGCCGCAGAAAGCTCGCTTGCAAAACGCCTGGTCCCGGCCCGCACAACGATGTTCGCGTAGGTCATGATGACGAGCGGCACCCCCACGTCCAGCCCTCGCAAAGCGGAAAGGACC
>JAMDDF010000118.1:2872-3457 GCA_023489205.1 Actinomycetota bacterium
GGACCGACGCCGGCGTGCTTCCTCGTTCCAAGGCGAGGTGGGAAGCCTCCTGGATGGTCGGGCCGTCCATCATCGGGTCCGAGAAGGGAAGCCCTACCTCAATGGCATCGGCCCCGGCAGCGGCCATCGCCAGCACGATCTCCACCCAATCGTCGCGGAGGCCCCCGGTTACGTAAGGCACGAGCAGCTTGTGCTTCGACCGGGCGGCGCGCAGCGCGGCTTCGAGGTCCCGCGGGCCATCATGGGGTTCTCGCCCGCTCATGCGCCACCCCCCGTCCCACCGGCGGCACGCAACAACGACATGACCTGCTCGGCATCTTTGTCGCCGCGCCCCGACATCGTGAGAAGCACGGTCGAGCCTGCGGGTACCTCCCCGCTCGCCGCGGCACGTACTAGCCATGCAAGGGCGTGCGCCGGCTCGAGAGCAGGGATGATGCCCTCGGTCTTGGCAAGGAGCTGCAGGGCGTCGAGCACTTCAGAGTCGGTCGCAGATGAGTACTCGGCACGCCCGACCTCTGCCAAGTGGGCGTGCTCGGGACCTATGCCCGGGTAGTCGAGGCCGGCGGCTGAAGGCTGCTACAGACA
>JAMDDF010000073.1:0-2901 GCA_023489205.1 Actinomycetota bacterium
AATGAAGGACACTACACTAGCACCGCCGCAACCGACACAGCAGGTAACACTACTCCTGGGGCGCGCCAAGGGCGCGCTCTTGCATGTTCGCCACGGGACAAGGCAAATCTCCTTCTTTCCAGCTCTCCAAAAGGTGCGCCCTTCTGTAACGCACCAGCCTTTCTATTTCAGCAAGCCGACGCGCAGTGGGTGTAGAGACCGTGTGCAGCTGAGGTGGAGGGTGCACTGTCCCGGGTGAGTGCAGATCCGATAGAGAAGCGGGGCCCGTCGTTCCGCCGTGAGCTTTGGCCCTGGGGCAAGGCGCGCGGTGAGGGTGATACTGGTCCCACGAACCACCGCTCCAGCGTGACGGGGGTGAAATGAAAAAGGTACCAACGCCAGTACGGGGGTGTTTTCGCGCTGTCGCGGTCGACCTCGACGGGATGCTCGCGGCGTGAAGTGGACAACGGGGCGCGTCCTTCTGGCCTGCGACGGTGCCGACGAGCCGGCCGTCTCGGCAACCGTCGGGGAACTGGGCCTTGACTATGAGCTTGTGCGCAACCGCGATGCGCTCATCGTGCTCGACCTTCCAGATGGCGAGGGGGTCTCGAGCCTCTTCCGGAGGGCCTGGTTCGAGGTAAAGGGCGCGCCTTTCCCCGGTTCATTGCCCGATCGAGCGTAGTACAGACACGGCGTCACGTCGTGGATGCGGGGTGCATCCACTGTTCCGGCGAACTGCTCCCGCTGCTGGTCCAAGGCGGCTCAAGCGTTGTGGTTGACCTATCGCGCGTAGACGAAGAGGACGCGGTCTTGGCTCTCGGCACCGCTCATCCTGACGCGGCGCTCCACTCCACAATGCACTGATCAGGCAAAGCGTCTTTACCAGCCGAACCTCCACCTCGTCTGCACCTCTGTTGCACCAGGTTGCCACAAGCGCAGGCTGGGATGTAGGTATGACCATGCTGCTTGAGGCCCGAGGTAGGTCTGCCCCCAGTTCTTCCTATGTCGTGGAATGGCAAATGGGCGACCAGCGCGACTCGAGTGCCGCCGCAACCGAAGGCCAGCCAGAGGATCTGAACGACCTCGGGTCGTCCTCCGACGACAGCCAGGGGCGTGCTGCTTGATCGGTGCCAAGCCGGGCATTGTCATTGTCAGCGTCCAGCTCGAGTAACATGGTAGTTGAGTGAAAGGGGAGGCGATGCGGCGTTCCCGTAAGCCGGTGAGCGAGACCCTTATGGGCAGGGTCGAGATGAGCAAAGTCCGCTACACCCTCGAGGGGAAGTCAGGTATGCCCTCGGCAAGAACGGGTTCGCTTGCCGAGCAGAAGCGTCCCGCTCGCTGGAGGGTATACCGCAACCTGAGCAAGTAAGTCCTGACCGGGTAGCGGAGTCGAAACGGCAACGAAGGGTCGGCCACTACGTAAGTCGCCTCAGCTGGGTCACGGGCCTGGGCGGCAGTGAAGCGCACGACGCGGTCCACATGACCCCTGTAGAAGACCTCGAAGGCCGGCGGGTCGTTGCTCAACCGGCCGAGCAGTTCCTGGTCCGGGGTGTCGGTGCCCATTCTTGAAGATTGCGTGCTTGGGTGCTATCGTCCGTGAGAGCATACGAATACCTTCGAGGGAGCTGAGGTGCCCGGGCAACCAAGCACGCGTTGACGCAATAGGCGTTCCTGGCCTGTCATCGCGTGCTGCCTCCGATCGCGGCACAGCGAACTTGCCCCTTTTTGGGGTCCCTCATTTGATCGCGCCTCGACCTTGGGCCGGCGCGTCCCTCTCCTCGGAGGGAGTCATCACTGTGCGCGCATTTCGCTTTGCCTGTCTCACCTACCTCGGCGTCGCTTTGCCTGGTTCCACCCTTGGGCTTTTGTGGCCATCGGCCCGGATCAGCCTCCACGAGCCAGTAAGTGCCCTGGGGATCTTCCTTGCTGTCGGCGTGGCCGCGTCCGTGGTGGCGAGCGCGGTCACCGGCCCTCTCTTGTCGAAACTGACGGTGGGAGCCCTAGTTATCTCGGGTACCGCGCTTGTGTCCCTGGCGCTCGGTGCCGAAGCCACCACGTCGTCGTTCGTAATTTTCGTGTCGTGCTCGGCCGTGTTCAGCTTTGGGTTCGGGTCTCTCGACTCTGCGCTCAACGCCTATGCAGCGGGTCACTTCGGGCCGTGCCATATCAACTGGATGCATGCCAGCTACGGCCTCGGGGCCACGGCCGGGCCTTTGTTGGTGACGGCGATGCTCGCCGACGCGCTGACCTGGCGCTGGGCCATGGGCGCTATGTGCACGCTCGAAGCGGCACTCACCTTGGTCCTCCTGATCACACGGGCCAGCTGGCACGCCGTGGCTGTCTCGCCTGCCGACAGCCCCCGTCCACGGTTGCTTGCGACACCTGCAGCGCGCAGGCCACGGCGGGCATCGGCGGGAGCAGCCTCTAGCGCGCTTGTCTTTAGTGCGGTCGAGACCGGGATCGAATCAGCAGCGGGCATATGGGGGTACCTGTTCCTCACGATCGGGAGGGGGGTACCGCATGGCCTCGCTGGTATTGCGGTCTCTGCCTACTGGGCAATGATGTTCGTAGGGCGTGGCATACTTGGCCCTGTGGCAGAGCGCCTCGGAGTTCGGAGGGTGCTCAGCGCCGCGGTCGTCGGCGTCGCTCTCAGCTCCGCTGTGATGACCGTGCCCGGCTCGACCCTGCTGGCCGTCATGGGGATGATGGCGCTTGGCTTGGCCGCAGCGCCCATTTTCCCGTTGCTCGCTCTCACCACCGCCGAGCGTACCGGCACGGCTGAAGCGAACAAGACAACGCGCGCCGTGGCGTCGCAAGTCGCTGCTTCCACGATCGGCAGCGCGGCACTCCCAGCGGGTATCGGGGTCGTCATTGGTGCGACTAACGCTATGGCCCTCGCCCCACTTCTTTTCGTGCTCGATT
>JAMDDF010000073.1:2911-3424 GCA_023489205.1 Actinomycetota bacterium
GCGCGACGGCAACGGCGGGGGCAGGTCGTCGAAGTCCCCAGAAGATGGTGCCAGCTCTCCGCTGGTCCGCAGCCGCTCTAAGGGACCTCCATCGGGCAAAGGGGAGAGGAGGGAGACCGGCCGACCACGGTCCGTTATCTCGATCGTTTCGCCGGCGACCTCGGAGCCCTAACCGTGATCAAGAAAACCGCCTAACAAGCCAAGGAGCGTTTTAATTGCAGGCTAGGTGCCACCAAGGGCTTGTTCGCCGCCGACGATCTCGTTCCAACAGCGACGCCATCTGGGAGGGTCGACTGCCTGACCAGCTTGCACGCGCTCCATTCGCTCCAGTGCGGCCCGCATCTCCCTTTGGAGCTGCTCGGGGGTCTTGGCGTCGAGGACCAGCCGGGAATGCACCCAGAGCGTGTCGCGTCCTATGACTCGGGTGGTCACGCTACCGCCTATGGCGGCCTTGATTTGTGACCGGGCCTGACGCCGGACGGACTCCAAACGCGGTACCGGCACTCCGTCGAC
>JAMDDF010000119.1 GCA_023489205.1 Actinomycetota bacterium
CTGGGTTGTTCAGGTAGCCGGGGGCGTAGCCAGGCTGCCGTGGGTGGCCGTACTGCCAAAGTACCTTCCCTGACGGGTACCCGATCTCGACAATCGTCTCGTTGCTTTCCTGGTTGGAAATGATCGCCGTGCCGTGGCGGATGAAGAAGGCATCGTCGGGGAAGTAAAAACCGCCGGGAGGTGGCGCGGCGGTCGGCGAGGGGTACCGCCATATGATCTTGCCGGCGTCGTTCAAGACCAACAAGCGGTTGTTGCCCCGATCGGCTATCAGCAATTTGTCGCCGTAATAAGGTGACCCGGCCCCCTCTGTGCCGGCAACCCCGAAGCGCCTGTCTGGCCTCACGAACTGCACCTGCGCCGTCTCCGCTCCACCTGCTACCTGACCGCCCACGAGGTAGAGGCGCCCGCCGGTGATGGCGGTGCCGGCATAGGCCACCCCGACTTGCAACGACCCCGCGCGGAGGAGCGTGTTGTTGGCGGCGTCGAAGGCAAACACATCATTTACTGGGCTCGGCGCGCTCGCGGGCACGCCGGCCGACGAGGAGCCGGTGCTTTCACCGCCAGCCAAGTAGATGACCCCACCGAGGTTGCCAGCGGAGGCGCCGGCCAAGTCGAAGGGGAGCTGTCCCACGACCTTGGCCGTCCGTGTCTTCGGGTCGACCTGTTGGATGGTCCTTACAAAAGCGCCCGAGGCAGACTGGCCCCCGAACACGTATATGTAACCGCCGAGGCTGGCAACGGCCGGGTAGCGAACGGGGACAGGCAGGTCCGCTACCTGGCTATAGGACTGACCGTTGGTCGTGGCCAGCACCTCGGGGTCCATCTGCGTGCCGTCGTAGCCCCCGACGACGTACGCGGCACCTCCGTTCACGACGGCAACGGCGTCGGCTCTCGGGCGGGGTAAGGACGAAAGTGCGCTGGAAGTACCCGCAGCCGTCAGGTTTTGCGCAGTCGCGACCGGCAAGGTGCTGCCTCCACCAAACACGAGGCCACTGCCGTCAAGCGCCGCCGCCGCGGCGTCGTGTGTCGCCGTAGTCAGGTCTCCGATCGGGGTGAGCTGGCCCGTCGACATGTTGAGGCGGAACGCGGCACTCGCGGATGCACCGCCCGACATCAGGCCCCCGGCGATGACCAAGGTGCCCGAGGGGCCTTCTGGCAGCAGCGCCTCTCGGGCGATAGGTGCCTGGAGCTGCCAGGGAAGGAGGCCGGCCATTGCGGCGGGGAGAGTGACGCTCGTTGCTTGCGCCTGAGCCGGCGCCTCGGCCTTGGACCTATCAGCCGCGGGCGACCTACCACCCGCCGGCGACCTACCACCCGCGGGTGGTTGCTGGTGGACCGGGGGTTTCGCACCGGATCCCCCGGCAGACCAAACACCCACTATGAGTGCCGCGAGCACCACAGCGCCTAGAACGGCGGGCCTCCAGCTTGGGCGGCTCGCCTTGACTGAACGAGGCTGAGCGCCTGGTGCGCGCCTCGCAGCGCGCGGCGGCTGCGCACCTAGACGAGGGCGCGAACCCGCTCCATAGCTATCGCCCGCGCCACCAGACCCTCCGCCTGCTTCGTAACCCACCGCTTCGAGGCTAATTCAAACGACCTGAAGTCATGGTGAACCCCCCCTCGCGGGGTTCATGCTCCGGCAAGGTGCTTGGCCAAAGATGGCCGCGATGCGAGGAAACTCGACAGGTCGACTATCTTGCCTCCCGTGATGTCAGGGCCGGCACGGCCCCCCCGTAGGCCCCCTTACCAGGGCCCCCCCGTCCAGCACGCGCCCAAGGGCGCGCTGAGGCGCGGCGCATCCCAACACGGCGGCGGCCAAGCCGGCCGGCGCCGGCGCTGGCGGTACTTGCTGGTCATCCCGGCCCTGCTCGGCGTGCTAGTGGGGGTCTCGTTTGTGGGAGCGGCGATGTCGCCAGGCAACATCAGCTTCGAGGCCAAGTGGGCCGACTGGCTGCGCGCCAACCATGCCGGATGGCTCGCGAAGCAGTTCGAGCAGATGTACTACTCCCTCAAGGCCCCTCCCAAAGGTGGGCAGCCCAAGGGCCTCAACAAGATCCCCGGGACGGTGGCAGCCGGCCCGGTGAGCGCCAACGGGCCGTCCGCCGCAACGTCCCCGCCGCGCCCTGCCACATCGGGTGCCAAGACGACTCCGAGAACGACCACCGCACCGAGCCCCACCGCCACAAATAACCCCGTTACCACGACGACACCGGCGCCCACCACGACCGCGCGTCCCGGCCTGGCCCCGCCATCGCCTGTCCCCCTCGTCGTACAGCCGGCGCTACCGGGAGAAGGGCAGTGGCAACCGACCGGCCCGCTCGTGGACGGCGTCCCCGCCATGTACGTGGCGCAGTTCAGGGCAGACAAGATCTACACGAGCGAGATCACCTCGGCCGTGTGGATGGACCCGAAATTATTGCGGGCGGCAAGTGGGCGCACCCGCCCTACGTGACTGACGCCGAGTTGCCCTACCTCGTGGCCGCCTTCAACGGGGGCTTCCTCTTCTCCAATGCCAAGGGGGGCTTCTACGCGGAAGGCAAGGTCGCTGTACCGCTGGTGAAGGGGGCGGCCTCGTTCGTCATCTACAAGGACGGCCAGGTCAACATCGGCGCCTGGGGGACTCAGGTGAACATGGGCCCGGGCGTGGCCTCCGTCCTGCAGAACCTCGTCCTGCTCGTCAACAACGGCCAGATAGCGCCATCGGCTACCTACACCGACAACGCCATCTGGGGCTACACCCTGGGAGGAGGGGCGGTCGTGCCCCGCAGCGGTGTCGGCGTCACGGCCGACGGCGCGCTTGTTTACGTCGCGGGACCAGCGCTTACGGCCAAGACCCTCGCCGAGTCGCTCCAGCGCGCCGGGGCGGTCAGGGCAATGACCCTTGACATGAACCCTTACTGGGTCACGTTCAACTTCTATTCTCATGCGGCCGGCAACCCTCTCAATGTGACCGGCACCAAGCTTTACCCCGAGATGCAACGCTCGGCGGACCGCTACCTCCCGCCAGTACTTGAAGCACGCGATTTCTTCGAGGTGCTCCTCCCGGGCGCCCCGGTCTCGGGCTGAACGACGGCGGGCCGGCCCCGCCGTTGCCGCACCCGCTATCGCGCGTTCGCCTCCAGGTGAAACCGGCCGATAGCCAGTGGCTCGAATCCGTTGCAGCGGGCTACACGTAGGTAGGCCTAAGCACGCGCTGTAGGTAAACCCGGGAGGATAATTCGATCATGCTCGCCTTTGGTCATAGGTGTTCAACTGCGACCGCACCGGTCCGCCGGGCCGTCGCCAATGCCGGCACCGCCCTTTGCGCGGCCGCCGTGACTGGCTCGGTCCTGGTCGGCTTTGGCGCCCTTGCGCCGCCGGCGTCGGCCGCAGCCCCAACGGTCTCGAGCCGCATGAGAATAGAAGT
>JAMDDF010000016.1:0-895 GCA_023489205.1 Actinomycetota bacterium
TCGGAGCGCGACGAGTGGGGCTTGTGGCGTGACCTGCTCCGCGAGGCAGTGCACCGAGAGCCTGACAACGAGACGCTCCGTGATGTGAGGGACGAGGTCGCCTGGGCGAGGAGCCGGTTGCTCGGCCCCGAGAGATACACGATGGTAGCCGAGCAGGAGGGGAGGGAGACTGGCCTCGGGCCAGCCGCCGTCGGCCACTGTTGGGAGATCTTCATGTCGGCAAAGGCCGCGGCAGGGAAAATTGACTTCGCCGACCTGCTGGAGATCGCGGCTCGGCTGATCGAAGAGCACGGCACTCTGGCCGAGGCTGTCCGGCAGCGCTGGGCCACGTCACTGTCGACGAGTACCAAGACACCGACCCGGCCCAACAACGTCTACTCGAAGCCATCGTGGGCGAGGGCAGTGAGATCTGCGTGGTGGGCGACCCCCGTCAAGCCATCTACCGCTGGAAAGGCGCCGACCCTTCCTACCTCACCGGTTTCGCACTCCGCTACCCCGGCGCCAAGGTCTTCGACCTCACCCGCAACTACCGGTCGACGCCCCAGGTACTGGGCTGGGTTAACCTGGTAGCGAAGGAGCCCGGCACGAAGCCGCTGGTGGCCACCCGCCCCGCCGGTGCCAAGCCCTCGCTCGCCTGTTACGACGACGAGCAGGCCGAAGCCGACGCGGTCGTAAAGGCCACCCGGGAGGCCCTGGCCGCTGGCACGCCTCCATCTGACCTAGATCCGCCGATAGGAGCGCGAACAAAGGTTCGAAATACGCGACAAAGGTGCCTCTCGCCTGCGAGAATTGGTGGTAGCTAAGCCCCCAAAACCCCGAGCGAAAGGCACCTGTCTGGTGACAAGAGTACCAAGAAAGAAGAGGGACGGGAAACGTCCCCGGAGGATCCGCTTAG
>JAMDDF010000016.1:905-2947 GCA_023489205.1 Actinomycetota bacterium
CCTCGGCATCCGCGCAGCGATCGACGCCGTTAGTCCCCCAATAAAGTCCCGCCGGCGCGGTCTCAGCCTCGGTGGCCTTATCGTCTCGCTCGCTGAGACGATGCTCGCGGGCGGGGACTTCCTCGTCGACCTCGACCACCAGAGGAAGGACAGCGCAGGGCTCCCGTTGCGTGCGGTACCCGGCGTGCCGGCATCGACGACGGTGATCGCGCTCGCCAAGCGCTTTTCCCAAGAGCTGCGAACAGGGGTCGAGGACGCGAACGCCCTGCTGGTACGCAAGGCCTTCGCTCTGCTCCCCGAGTGGCGGCGCGAGCAGCTCGTTGCCCAACGCCCTACCATCGACTTGGACCCGACCGACGTCGAAGTCTATGGGCCCAAAAAGGAAGGTACGGCTTACAATTACGCCGGCCAGCGGGCCTACAGGCCCCACCCGGCGGTGTGGGCAGAGGCGGGTTGGGCCCTAGCAGCCGAACTGGGCTCGGGCAGGTCCGACCCCCGCCCCCAAGCCCCGGGGCTCATCGCCCGCTCCGTCTCCGCCCTGCCCGAGGGGTTGCTCCGCCCGATAGTCCGTGGCGACTCGGGCTTTTTCGATAAGCAGGTCGCCTGGGCGGCCCTCGCGAACGGGGCTGACTTCGCCATGGCAGTGAAGCGCAACGAAGCCGTCTGGCGGGCGGAGCGCGAGATCCCCGAGGACGCGTGGCAAGAAGCCATCGGCATGGAGGCAGAAGTGGCCGAGTGCGGTTACCTGCCTCCTGGCTGGCCGCCCGGGACCCGCACCATCTGCCGGCGGGTGAAGGTGAAAGCCGACGACGTCTCCTCGGACCTGCGGAGCCGCCGCCGGCGCACTATCGACCCGGGCCAGCTCCAGCTGCTCGAAGCCGGCGAAGCGGAGTTCGTCTACGCCTACAGCTTCATAATCACCAACCTGGCCGGGGACGTACGCGAGATAGAAGCCTGGTTCCGCCAGCGTGCCTTGGCCGAGGAGCGGATAAAGGACTCAAAGCTCGGGCTGGCGATGCGCCACATGCCGTCTGGCTACGAGGCAGTGAACGCCATGTGGATGTGGTCGGCGCTCATCGGCCTCAACATTTCGGCATGGCTGCAAGCACTTACAGGCCACAACCAGAAGGCGAAGGGACGTGCGCACGGAAAACGGCTCCGCAGGGAGCTGATCTGCGTCGCGGCGCGGATCACCCGTCACGCCAAGGAGTTCTTGGTCCACCCTGCACCCGAGGACGCAAAAGGCGCCTTCGGCGCGGCATGGGCAGCGCTCGACGCCCTGCTGGCCACCGCCAGCCCGTAACGACCCGGGCACGACCTGGTCGCCCGCCCTTTTCGCCCCCGCGACCGGCGACACGAATTACAAACACTTCAACTTCTAATGGAGCGCGTCTCTCAGAGCCTTTATGTCGTTCCGCCGTGGTAGTCAATGCCCCGCAGCAGGTACGGGGTACTCAGCGACTACCTACACGCGTGTAACTCGCGTATCTAGGTCTGAGGTCGCCGTCCTCTACCGCTTCAACGCTACCCAGGCGCGCTTCCACGCGGCATTCACGCGCTCGGGCATCCCCACGCTTGCAGCCGATGGTGGCGCGTTCTTCGACCGAGAGGAGGTGCGGGCGGTGCTCGTCCCCTTTGGCCAGGCAGCGCGCGCTCGTCCCGAGGCCAACGGCCTTGAGCTCCTCTGCTCGTTCCTGGCACGCGCAGGCTTTGACCGCGACCGGCCTCCCGATGGCCAAGGCGCCGCCAGGCAGCGCTGGGAGTCCCACGCCGCCCTGCTCGAACTGCTCGAAGCCCTGCCGGCCTCGGCCCAAGCCGACGCCCGCTCGCTCCTCGCCGAGGTCAACTCGCTCGCCCGGCGCAACGGTGGCCCGAGCGCCGAGGGCGTCACCCTGGCCACCCTGCACCAGGCCAAGGGCCTCGAATGGGACGTGGTGTTCCTCGTCGGCCTGGCCGATGGCGCCATGCCCTCGGCCTACGCCAAGAGCGAGGAGGAGCTCCCGCGAGCTACGGGGTAGTGCCACCGCCACCAGGACAAAACG
>JAMDDF010000016.1:2957-3396 GCA_023489205.1 Actinomycetota bacterium
CCTCACGCTCGACGGCCATGAGTCAGTATTTGACCTCTGCACACAAAGGAGCCCTCACGCTCGACGGCCATGAGTCAGTATTTGACCTCTGCACAGACAGTACTGTCCTCACTCAATAGGGCACTTCATGCAGTATCATTGCACGTCGGCGACTTCTTGGCACGCGACTAGTTTCGGCTTACCAACGGACGAAAGTCGGCTAAGAGGAGAATACGCCTGCGTGATAAGCTTTAACCATGGCCATGGCTGCTAATCGGCGCCGGCCCCGTCTGACGACCCTGGCGGTCCGCCGGAAGGGGATCGTCACCATACCCGAGGCCATCCGCGAAGAACTCGGCCTTCACGAGGGCGACCGCTTGGTCGCGACCGTCGAGGACGGCCGGCTCGTCCTTGCTCCTGCGTCGGTAGTCCCCGATGACCAGGCATGGTTCTGGACCCC
>JAMDDF010000111.1 GCA_023489205.1 Actinomycetota bacterium
TGGACTGCTCGGAAATGCTCGCCGCGCCGGTACCACCGTGGGAGCAGCTCCTATCCGAAAAACCTCGTCCGCGCGCTTTCTGCGCTGCTGACAGATCCACCCAACGTCGAGAGCGACTGGGTGTTCTGGTTGCCATAGTCGTTCGGAGCGGTCCGCGACAAGCAAAGCGGACCGCGGCAAAGCCGAGCGCGTAAGTGCCGATCTGTGCTGGCTAGTCATGAACATTAGGCGTCATATGGGGCGCATATTCTGGTACAAAGCCGATCTGACTGCCTATTACGGCAGCAGCAGCTAGCTCAGGCGGATTGACGAGCTTACTCAATCGGGCAGCCGAGAGACTCGGCGCTGCGCTCATGGGGGCACTCAACCTGGTCGACGTCGATCAGGTAGTGATGCGCGGCGAGCATTTCCGAGCAGTCCAGGATGTCTTCTTGCCCGTGATCAAGACATGGGTCGAAGGGCGTGCCTTCCGTCGCCACGTCGCAGCGGTGCAACTGAACGTGACCGAGATGGGTGAGGAAGCCGCCGCCATTGGTGCCGCCTCAGTGGTATTCCGCAGCCTTGTACCGAATGAATTTATCAACGAATCTCGCGTTCTGCGATCAACGAAAGTCGCGTTGGCCTAACGCTGGTTCCCCTCCTGAAGACCATCCACCAGTTGACCTAGAGCCCCTGGCACTTGTTGTCAATGCCGGTCGGGGACCAAGTGGGTCCTTCGCCGGGCAGAATGTCACCCGGTGGCACCCCGGCGCGCCGAGTTGACAGCCCGTCTTACCTTAGAACGAGGATTATCGGCGGCTCCAGCCGAAGCGAGTGGCCCCAAGGTGGTCCAAAAGTTTGTGGCAACGAGGGTGATCTAATCGAGCTGGCAATTGACACTTGCACAGGCCTGCCGCTACTAAGTGGTCCGCGACGCCATAAAACTTGGTTGCCTGGGCCCTCCGAGCGTTCCCCTTGTGCTATCTCGCACTATCAGTCGGGTCGCAATACTTCCCTAACGGCACAAAGGCTCCTGTGTCTGCTCGGTGCGTTGCTCGTCCTGCCGGCTGCCAAGGCCCAGGAGGCGACCGATAGCCACGGGGCCACCAGCCCGACCGCCGCCAGACCGCATCTGATCCTTCAAGGATCAGATGCTCCAGCCCCCGCCTTGGTCCCTGAAGACGCCAGGAGCATGCGACCGTGGCAGCCAAACGGTGACCGCCGAGAACCTTCTGAGAACCAACCGTCCCGCGGAGGTTCTCGAGGATGCCGACCAAGCCTGAGGGCGTATACCAGGACCGCCACGGAAAGTGGTACGTGGAGGTGACCGTCGGCCGCGACAAGGCGCTGGGCGTCACCTCGTGCGATTAATGACCGGGCTGCTCCGAGGGACATGCCAAGGCTCGTCGTGGGACGAGTACCTGGGTTCTTGAACGAGGTCCTGTGTCAGGCTAACCTCGGTGGCAGGAAGCGAACACTTCGAGGGAGCTGAGGTGCCCGGGCAACCAAGCACGCGTTGACGCCATAGCGGCTTATTGGCCTGTCATCGCGTGCTGCCCCTTATCGCAGCACAGCGAACCTGCCCTTTTGGGTCCCAAATATGGCGCGCCCGAGCCCGTGAGTTCGGCGCGTCCCTCTCCTCGAAGGAGTCATCACTGTGCGCGCGTTTCGTTTTTCCTGCATTACCTACCTCGGCGTCGCTTTACCTGGTTCCACCCTCGGGCTTCTCTGGCCGTCCGTCCGGGTCAGCCTCCACGAGCCAGTAAGCGCTCTCGGCATCTTCCTCGCTGTCGGCGTGGCCGCGTCCGTCATGGCGAGCGCGGCCACCGGGCCTCTCTTGTCCAAACTGACCGTGGGAGCCTTGGTCGCCTCGGGTGCCGCGCTTGTGTCCTTGGCGCTCGGCACCGAAGCGACCACCTCGTCGTTCTTGGTCTTCGCGTCGTGCTCGGCGCTGTTCAGTCTCGGCTTCGGGGCGCTCGACTCCGCGCTGAACGCCTACGCTGCGGCTCACTTCGGGCCACGCCACACCAACTGGATGCACGCCAGCTATGGCCTGGGGGCCACCGTCGGGCCCTTGGTCGTGACGGCGATGCTCACCGACGGGCTCACCTGGCGTTGGGCGATGGGCGTTATGTGCTTCCTTGAAGCTGGGCTCACTCTGGTGCTTGTGCTTGGGCGTGCCAGCTGGCGTGGCCCTGCCTCCCCCGCCCACGAGCCAGGCCCGCGGGCCGCGGCGGGGCCTGCGTCGCGCAGGTCACGACGGGGCTCGGCGGGAGCCACCTCGAGCGCCCTTGTCTTCAGTGCCGTGGAGACGGGGATCGAGTCCGCCGCGGGAATATGGGGGTACCTGTTCCTCACCTCGGGCAGAGGAATGCCCCACAGCCTCGCCGGCGTTGCGGTCTCTGCCTACTGGGCCATGATGTTCGTGGGGCGTGCCGTGCTCGGGCCAGTAGCAGAGCGCTTCGGCACCCGAAGGGTGCTCGGCATATCCGTTGTCGGCGTGGCCGCAAGCGCCGCGGTGATGGCCATGCCCGGCCCGGCCCTGCTGGCTGTCACGGGGATGATGGCGCTCGGGCTGGCTGCGGCACCCATCTTCCCGCTGCTCACCCTGACCACCGCCGAGCGCTCCGGTACTGCTGAAGCGGCTAAGACGACGCGTACAGTGGCGTTGCAGGTCGCTGCCTCCACGATCGGCAGTGCGGCGCTACCCGCAGGCGTTGGGGTTGTCATTGGCGCCACGAACGCCAATGCCCTCGCCCTGTCCCTCCTCTTCCTCGGCATAGGGACGTGCGGTGTTTACGGGGTTATGACCTACCTGGGCCGACGAGACGGGCCTGAGGTACTGGGACGTCGCGCTTAGCGACGCAAAAGCGCCCAGAGAACAAGCGGCGGGGCGGCCATCGCCAGCAGGCGGCCTGGTTGGGCCCCTTATCTGTTGCTCCGTCAGCACCGGATAACTCTTACTGGGCCCCACGTAGTCTGGCATTCACGATGGACGAGTTCCGCGTAACGAAGTCGACCTTCTCTCGGTGGCTCGCCGACCAGGACAGTTACCAGCGCCTCCCGGATGGCGACGAGCCCGGGGCTGGGTTCTTGGACGACGCGTTCCGCCTGGTGAAGGCGCGAGATGATGTCGTTATCGATTGGGGATTCCCGGTCAACGATATCAGTGCTGTTCGACGGCTCATGGCCAGTGGCCCATCCGCGTGGTGGTTCGACGGGTGGTGGCGCGTAGCGCCGGATGGTACCGATAGTCCAGCTACGTGGTACCGCTGCTCCGGGTTGGTGGTACCGGCCCGCTCGGATACCCTCGGGCCGGTACCACCGCTTAGGCGGGGGCTATTCCCAGTG
>JAMDDF010000097.1 GCA_023489205.1 Actinomycetota bacterium
TAGGCTTACATTCACGGGTCAGACAGCGTCTTTGTCCCAGACCAACAGTTCCTGACCGTTTGGGCTGCTCTGGCCGAACCAAGAGGATGTGCTGACGCCGTCAACGGTGGTGAAAAAGACGTCGTGGCCATTGAACTTCTCGTGGCCGTCGAAAGCCACCCACCTCAGCCCTGGTACATAAACGTGACTGTAGAGGAACCGCTCCGGGTACTGAGGGGTACCTGGCATCTGGTCGTCTATATAGTGAGTCTCGGTCGAAATATCAGCCTGGTCCGGCACAAACTTAGCCCTTACCTGCGCCACCTCCTTTGGCCCGCTGTACTTCCCAGTCAGGGGGTTTTCGGTGTTCACGTACGCAGCAAAAGTCGTCCCATTGTAAAGGACGGTGAAGAAGGCGTAATAACCCACCTTCAGTGTGGGCCAGCACCTCGAGGAGGTGGTCTCTGAGCAAGGGGTCTTGTAGCAAGTCAACCCTACAGAAGACGCAGCCTTCAGGTTGTCGCAGTCAGCAAAGTTGTTGGCACCTCCCGTCGGGCCAGGCTGGTCGACCTCCACCAGGACCGCTGGGTCTAGGTTCGTCTGCCTCGGGTACCATTCCCAGCCTACCTGCCAGTGGTCGGCCGCCACTCCGAACTTCTGCAGCATCACCCAAGCTGACGTGTTGTCCCCCGAGTCTCGGCTGTCAGGGTGGGGGGCGCACACGAGGATATCTGCGTAAACGCCCCCCAACCGCCCAAACGGCCCTGTGCCTGAAGTGGGGTTTAGGCTTCCGCCGGCCGGCCCAAGCCGGTACAACCCGTCGAACAGCGAGCCACCCGGAGCAGGCCCATCCTTGGCTCCTGACCTCACTACCTGAGCTGGGCCGGGGCACGGCGTGGCCGCAACCAGCGGCTGCGAGGGTGTGGTCACTGGGCCGGTGAAGGTCGTCGCCCACCGCCCAGACGCCCACGTCTCGATGGCAGCTGCTGCCGGCTTGGACCAGTCCTGGCCAACGGCTATGCAGTTGGAAGCATCGCGGCAGGAGAGCCCGTAAATGTACTGGCGCCGCAACCCGCTGGCTGACGTGGACGGCGGGCCGGAGGACCCCCCCGACGAAGACAGTAATTGAAAGATTGTGTAGTAAGCGGATTGGAGCTTTGTAGTCGTGGCGGTGCCAGCCATAGCGCACGCAGTAGCCCAGCAACTGAGCGCGTTCGCGTACCAGACGTCGTAACCGCCCAAAGTGGGCAGCACCTGCTTTGACCACGTGGCCCCCCCCGTCGTCTGTGACCCAGGAGCTTGCGTAGTGGCCAGGAGTCCCGGTGCCGCACAAGCACAAGGTGAAATCGTCGCCCACTGCGAGACAGTGGCTAGCCGACTGGCAGGCGACGGCTGTCGGCCCACCGCTGCCACCAGGCACGGTTGCCACTTTCCACGAGAGCCCTCCGTCGGAGGACACGAGGCCTACTGGCTTGGAAAAGTCCACGTTGGCCGTGGCCATGGCGCGCTTGTAAGGGCTGACGCCGAGCGCCACACAGTGCGAAGTCGAACTGCATGACACGGACTCGAGCTGGCCCTGCGCGATGGGTAGTACAGCACTGGCCCAACTGGCCCCGCCGTCGTGAGAAACCAACATAGCAGGCTGCAGCGTTACGGTGCCGAGCATGAATGCGCCCCCGGCGGCTATGCAAGTCTTAGCGCTAGGACAGCTAACGGCGTCCAGAGCCTTAGCGCCCGAAGGGATGGCGGCGGCACGCGAACCAGTGCCACCCTCAATACGCACCACGACGGCGCTAGCGGCCCACCAGCTGCCGTGTGAGGTTACATGTGTCGCACCGACGGCGACGCACTGTGCCGCTGACCAGCAAGACACTGCCGATAAGCTGGCGTCGAGGACGGGCAGCTCGACCGGCACCCAGGTCTTGCCGGCGTCGGTCGTCCGCACCGCCATGGCCTGGAACGAGCCGCCAATTAGCCGGCCCGAAGCGCTGTCGATGTCAGTCTCCAGCGCGCCGACCGCGACGCATACCATGGCCGTGGGGCAGCTGATGGCGCTGAGATAGCTCGAGTGAACGGTCGTTGGCCCGTTAGTGACGGCTGCCGCCGGCGGCGGGTTGGCGACGAAGAGGCTCACTGCGGCGACGAGGGCGAGCATACGGGACCGGCCCACGAGGACGGCTCCTTTCATGGAGGTGTTGTGCTCCCCGGAAGCGTAGCCAAAATCCCTTCGGTTCACCGACTCTCCTTAGCCGCTAACCAGAGCCGACGAAGTGTCACTTTGATGCTCTGCGCCTCTGGCCCTCCTCGGCCGCTTGCCAGTAGTTGTGGCGGTCGGTGCGCGCCCAGTCAGCCAACACGTCTCGTCGGTGCTCTCGACTGCCCAAGAGGCCGTTGAAACCACTAACTTACGTCGGCTTGCCTTTACTTAACTACTTGACCATATTTACTTGACTAATAGTCTTGGCTTTATTGTCGAGAGAACAACGGCCTCGAAGTTGTCGCCAGCCACTGCCCTCGAACTTGTCGCCAGCCACTACCACGTCCAAAGTTCGACGTGGACTGCATCTCGGTGAAAGCGTCGGCCGTCGCGGCAGGGCTCTCTCTCGAAAACCGAAGGAGGCTTGCGACCTAACCTGTGCAACAGTAAGGTAAGCGGGTTCACCATATTGATAGTCGGAGTCGAGACTGGGTTCGCGGTCGGCGGGCCGGATCAAGACAGGTTCAGTTATGTAGATGGGGAGTGGGTTTTGTTCTGAAATCCCGCGTATGCATACGTTGTCGCGCGAGAACCTGGCGGCTATCGTCTCATCCATCAACTCTGCAGCATGATCGTCGTGGGAAACGACTCCGCTTGGTCGCGCCTTGTCCATCAGTCGTGCTGCAAGGTTAAGACATCTGCCAGTGTAGTCAAGCACCATCCCTTCGGACACGAGGCGGGTGGCCGTGCCGCGTGCCAGCCCAATGCCAAGCTTCTCGGGAGCCGGCCCGGTGACCATTACGCCCCCTGCGGCGATCTCGCCAAACGTCTCGACGAGACTGATGCAGTTGGTGAGGAGTGACGACAACGTCGATCGCAACTCGGCCGGGTTTGGCGGGAGTTCATGAACAACTAGAAGTCCATCCCCCGTTGGCTTGAAGAAGTTCGCACTTGGAGAATAACCATCCAGGATGCGGGTGTAGACTGCGAAGGTAGAACGCTATGTCGAAAGACTCGCCTTTGGATGCGTAGGTGGAAAAGCCTCTAATATCGAGGAAGATCGCCGCAACGTGACACGAGTGGGCTTCGGCAGAGGGCAAGAGCCCCCTCAGGCGTTCGTGTAGCTGTTGTTCT
>JAMDDF010000005.1 GCA_023489205.1 Actinomycetota bacterium
CTCCTTCGGTGGGCTATACCCCCCCCGTCCCCGTGGCTTACGCTCCCCCGGCCCCCAGCGTGCAGCCGGGCGCGCGCGACACGGTGGTGCCCTTCACCAACATCCGCCGGCGCACAGCCGAGCACATGGTGCGCTCGAAGCACACTTCCGCGCACACCATGGTGGCGGTGGAAGTGGACTACACGGGCGTCGAGGAGGCTCGTCTGCCCGCCCGAGCGCGTTTCAAGGAGGCCGAAGGCTTCAGCCTCACCTACTTGCCGTTCATAGCGCGCGCAGTCGTCGATGCGCTCGGAGAGTGGCCGTACCTCAATTCTTCGGTGGGCGAGGACCAGCTGATAGTGCACGGGGAGGTAAACCTCGGGGTGGCTGTCGACCTCGACTTCGAGGGCCTCTTGGTGCCTGTCGTTCACAGGGCCGAGGAAAAGCGCCTGGTCGGCTTGGCGCGCGACATAGCGGGCCTCGCTTCGCGGGCGAGGAGCAAGCGCCTCACGATGGACGACATCTCGGGGGGCACCTTCACGCTCACCAACGCAGGGGGTTATGGCACCTTTATCACCGTCCCGGTGATAAACCAGCCCCAGGTAGCCGTGTTGTCCACCGACGGCGTACGCAAGCGGCCCGTAGCGCTGACCCTGCCCGACGGCTCAGACGCCATAGCGGTACATCCCGTCGGCAACCTTGTGCTGTCGTGGGACCACCGCGCGGTGGACGGGGCTTACGCAGCCGCGTTTATGGCCAGAGTCCGCGACATCTTGGAGCACCGGGACTGGGCTGCGGAGCTTTAGGTCAGCCAGCCGTGCCAGGAAGCCTTTCACCCTCCTCAGCGGGGCCCTCCTCCCCAGCGCCTTCCTGTGGCGATGTGCGCTCAGCGACAGGCGCGTCGCGTCCGTCGGGCTTCCACCTCGTTCCCGGCCGGGTGCTCCGTTTGCGCTGGCTGGGGGCTCGGGTCGCCTACCAGGACGCGCACGCCCTCCAACGGGCACTTTGGTCTGGCGGGCCAGAGGCCGACGACTGGCTGCTGCTGCTCGAGCACCCGCACGTGTACACCGCCGGCGTTCGGGCCAAGGCAGCCAACATGCTGGTCGACCCTGGCACCGTAGGGGCAGAGCTGTTGTGGGTCGACCGCGGTGGCGATATCACTTATCACGGGCCTGGCCAGCTCGTCGGCTACCCCGTCATATCGGTGCCGAGCGGGCCGGGAGCGACGCCTGGGTACGTGCACGAGCTTGAGCAGGTCGTGATCGAGGCGCTCGAGCTCGTGGGGCTAGCCGGCGCCGGTCGGCTCCCGGGCTACCCCGGTGTGTGGGTCGGCCCCGACGGCCACCGGCCGCGCAAGATCTGCGCGATAGGGGCGCGCCACAGCCGCCAGCGCACCATGCACGGCTTCGCCCTCAACGTGGCGCCTGACATGTCGATGTTCGGCCACATTGTGCCGTGCGGCATCGTGGGCAAGGAAGTCACTTCGCTTGCCGCCGAGGGTGTGCGCGCTAGCGTTGCCGAGGTCGCCGAGGCAGTCTTCTCCGTGGTGGCAAAGCGCTGGGGTGCTGGCCGGCCGGTGGAGCGCCAGGACGCATCCGGCCTGGGCGATGCGTTTAGGAGTTCCTTGCGGGGGCTCGCCAGTGCAGGCTCGCCGGCAGAGGCTTCGTCGCCTGCCCAGCCGGTACGGCTCCTCAACCGCTTGGCCGCAGCCGGCGTGGGGGAAGCTCTGCCCTTGACGGCGCGAAAGCCTTCGTGGCTGCGCGCTAGCGCCAACCTGGGGCCTGGGTACCGCTCCTTGCGCAAGACCATGCGGGAACTGGGCCTCGTCACAGTCTGCGAGGAAGCTGGCTGCCCCAACATCTTCGAGTGCTGGGCGGACGGGACTGCGACGTTTATGATCAACGGCGACCGCTGCACCCGTGCGTGTGGCTTTTGCGAAGTGGCGAGTGCTAAGCCCCTTGCCCTTGACCCCTTGGAGCCCGAGCGGGTGGCCGAAGCGGTCTTCCGGTTGCACCTCTCCCACGCTGTCATCACCTGCGTGGCGCGTGACGACTTGGCGGACGGCGGGGCGTCTGGCTTTGCCGCTACGATCAGGGCCATACGCAGCCGCTGCCCGTCCACAGCGGTCGAAGTGCTCGTCTCGGACCTAAAGGGCGACCCGGGCGCCTTGGAGACGGTGTTTAGGGAACGGCCCGACGTGTTCAACCACAACGTGGAGACGGTCCCTCGCCTGCAGAGGGCGGTCCGGCCCTCCGCCTCCTACACCCGCAGCCTGGCTGTGCTTGCCCGGGCAGCTGCCGCTGGGCTAACGACCAAGTCAGGGGTGATGTTGGGCCTGGGCGAGACCGAGGCTGAAGTGCTCGGGGTCTTGGCGGACCTCCACGGCGTCGGGGTGAGCATCGTGACGATAGGCCAGTACCTTCGCCCCACCGCTCGTCACCTGCCCGTAGCCCGCTGGTGGGCGCCTGAGGACTTCGCCCGCCTGTCCGAAGCCGGGCGCGCCCTTGGGATCCGGCAGGTGGTCGCTTCGCCCCTTGCCCGGTCGTCCTACCACGCCCGGCAGGCGGCGGAGGGTGCCGGTGGCCAAGACGCCGCTGCTAGCGAGCGCGCACGGGCCACGGCGTGAGCACCGCCGAGCCTTTTGCTAGCCGTTTGGCACGTACCCAAGAGGCTATGGCCGCGACTGGTGTCGATGCACTCCTGGTCTCTGTCGGCGCCGACCTTCCCTGGCTCAGCGGGTACTGGGCGATGCCGCTCGAACGCCTCACCATGTTGGTGGTGCCGGCCGCCGGTGCCGGGGAGGCCACGCTCGTCGTCCCCGAGCTAGAGGCGCCCCGGGTTGTGGTCGTCCCTCAAGTCTTCGGGCTGCGGCCTTGGGCCGAGAGCGAAGACCCGGTAGCCATAGTGGCCTCGCTCGTACGTGCTTGGGCCGGGCCGACGCCGACGCTGGCGCTCGGGGACAGGACCTGGGCGAGGTTCGTCCTCGGCTTGCAAGAGGCGCTGCCAGGTGCCTCTTGGCGCCGCGCCTCGGTGGTGACCGGGCCGCTGCGGGCGCAGAAGGACAGTGCTGAGATCGAGGCCCTCACGCGTGTGGCAGAGTCGGCTGACAGGGTTGCGACTGCGCTCCTCGCCGGCGAGATCCCCTTGGTTGGGCGCGCCGAGCGGCAAGTTTCCGCTGAGATCTCCAGGCGCCTCTTAGATGAAGGGCATGACCAGGTCAACTTTGCGATCGTCGCGTCCGGGCCCAACGCCGCCAGTCCCCATCATGAGGCTTGCGAACGCCCGATAGCCAAGGGCGAACCCGTCGTGTGCGCCT
>JAMDDF010000061.1:0-2424 GCA_023489205.1 Actinomycetota bacterium
CATACCCCCATTAGGTGGTGTAGAGCGACACTCCCAATGAAGGCCGGCGGGCCGTAGAGCGGCGGTGGACGTGGTGACGCGCTGGGGAGGGGGCGCGGTTGCGTTGCCGGTGGCCGGAGCGGCAAGGTGAGGACGTCCTAGAAGGAAAAGGGCCCCCTCGCCCTTTCTCTTGGCCGAGAAGCGAGGGGGGCCCTCTGGTGATGCCCGGAGGCACCGCTTTGTTCATCGTAGGTAATGACGCGGGTGATGTCGAGGCCGCCCTGGTGGCAGGCGAGCTTGCCTGTCCTCCCTGTGGGGGCCAGCTCCGGCCCTGGGGCCATGCCCGGGAGCGTACGACCAGGCTCGTAGGAGGCGCCGAGCGCCACCGCCCGAGGCGCGGGCGTTGCCGTGGTTGCCACAGGACCACGGTCCTGCTCGCAGAACGTTTCTTGGCCCGCAGGGTGGACTCGGCCGAGGTGGTCGGCGAAGCGCTCCTCGCCAGGGCAAGAGGCGCTCCTCAGTCGGCGGTCGCCTCCTCGCTCGGCCGGGCCCGTGAGACCGTGCGCAACTGGGTGGCGGCCTTTTCCGCCCGAGCCGAGGCTCTCAGGCGCCACTTCACCTCCTGGGCCCTCGCCCTCGACCCCCGGCTCCACGAGGTGGCGAGCCGTGGCTCGGGCTTCGTCGACGCGCTGGAGGCGCTCGGCCTGGCCGCCCAGGCGGCGAGCATCGCGCTGGGGCCGAAGCCGGCTTGGTCCTGGGCCTCGCAGATGACCCGGGGAGGGCTCATTTCCACCGCTGCCTGCAACACCAACTGGCCCGCCCCTCCGGGCTGAAAGCCGGGGAAACTGCCTCCCGGTCCGTTACAGACGACGAAAAGGAGGCAGGTTTGGACCGTGCAGACGACATCGCGCTCTTCCGCTACGGGGCCCTGCGGGAGGTTTCCGACCCGGCGCTATCAAAAGCCGAGCGGGGGAGGCTCGTGCGCGCCCTCGCCGCCGAGGCGCACACAGGCCCTAGGGGAGAGGAAGTCCGCCTCTCGCGCCCGACGATCGACCGCTGGGCGCGTGCCTACCGCAAAGGCGGTTACGCGGCACTACGACCTGGGCCGCGCCGGGTCGAGCCCCGCAGCCCGAAAGAGGCCCTCGAAATGGCCGCCAAGCTCAGGAGGGAGGGCCCAGCGAGGAGCGCCGCCCACATAGCAGAGGTGCTCCGTGCCGCCCAGGGCTTCTCGCCCCACCCCCGCACCTTGGAGCGTTACTTCAAGGCCCAAGGCCTGACGAGGGCCGCCCTCACGGGCGCCAACGTCGCCTTCGGGCGCTTCGAAGCCGGCTACCCGAACGAGCTTTGGACCGGCGACGCGCTCCACGGCCCGGTCGTCGGGGGCAAGAAGGCCGTCTTGTTCGCGTTCATAGACGACTGCTCGAGGCTCGTGACCGGGCACAGTTGGAGCCATTCGGAAGACACCTTGGCCGCGGAGGCCGCGCTAAGACGCGGGATAATGTCACGAGGGCTGCCTTCCACTTGCTATTTGGACAACGGCAGCCCATTTATCTGCCGGCAATTGCTCCGTGCCCTTGCCGTCCTGGGGGTGCGCTTGGTCCACAGCCGCCCGGGGCGCCCCCGGTTAAGGCCGCGGCAAGCAGGAGCGCCTCAACTCCTACATCAGGGCCTCGTTCATCGCCGAGATGGAGCAGAGGGGCATTGCCAGCTTCGACCAGCTGAACGACTTCTTCGTCGCCTGGGCGGAGCAGGTCGCCAACCGCCGCTGCCACGCCGAGACCCACGAGGCACCGATCGAGCGCTGGGCTGCTGCCGGCTTCGCCCCCACTTACCCCTCGCCCTCCCGCCTCCACGAAGCGTTCCGCTGGAGCGTCCTCCGCCGGGTCTCCAAGACTGCCACGGTCAGTTTCCAGGCCAACCGCTACGCGGTTGGCCCTGCGCTCGTCGGCAAGGTCGTCGAGCTCCGGTTCGACCCAGAAGACCTCTCGCAGATCTCCGTGTACCTGAACGGTGAACCGGCCGGAGAGGCAACGGCTTTCGTGATCGGCCGCCACGTGCACCCGGCCGTCCCTCAGGCGCCGCCGCCGCCCCCGGCACCAGAGGAGCGCTCCGGCATCGACTACATGGCACTCGTCGCAAGAGCAGAAGCCCTTGCCCGGGGAGAAGGCTCGATCGATTACCGCGTAGCGCTCGCAGCGGGCTCCCTCGGTGACGGCACCGGCGCCACGGCCGGCGCAGACCAGGCTGTCGTCTTCGACGAGGAGGCGAGCTGATGGCCGGTCTCGAGGTCTGGGCAGCCCATTTCGGCTTGGCAAGCACGCCCTTCACCAAGTCGGTGCCACCGGAGCGCCTCTACGAGCGTGCCGCACACGCCGAGGCGGTCGCCCGCGTGCGCTACTGCATCGACCAGCCCGCTCTCGGGGGCATCCCGGGCGCCACCGGCGC
>JAMDDF010000061.1:2434-3289 GCA_023489205.1 Actinomycetota bacterium
CCCTCCCGCCACACCGTGGTCTACTTATAGATATAGGGGTGATCCACCAACCTTGGGGGCCAGGTGCGGCAAGCTTGCCCCTCGCCTACTCAAAGGAGCCACCCCCCGTGTCTTGGTCACCCTGTTTGACGCGCACCTTCGAGGGCTCACGCCTGGACAAGATCACCATCGGGCATCCTCTCGTCGACAAGTACCTCGAGTTCGCCGGAGCTCGCTTGCGGCTCAACAGTTGGGTCGCAGTCGGTTATGACCTGAAGGTTTTCTTCGCGGTGGTCAACAAGGAGCCGGCGTCGGTGTGCACCGCCGACGTCTTCAACTTCATCAAGGACCAGCGGCGGCCGCGGAGGGGGGCCAAGGTGGTCCGTCTCGAAGACGGTGAGGCGGGCTTGTCGTCCCGGACGATCAAACGTCGGCTTACGTCGGTTTCGGGCCTCTACGCCTACCTGGTGGCCCTCGGCGATGCCGGCGTGAAGACGAACCCAGTGCCCCGGGGGACCGCCAACCGGAGGCCCGGACCGCCCGGGCGGTGGGGCACGCCGCTGATCCGCACTCCTCGCACGCTGCCGCGGGTCCTATTGCCCCACGAGGCAGACATTTTCATGGCCGCCCTGCGCACCCGACGTGACCGGGCGATGGTGGAAGCGATGCTGCTCGGCGGGCTACGCCGGTGCGAAGTGCTCGGCCTCCTTTTGAAGGACATCTCCCCAGGCGAGCGCCGCCTGTTCATAGTTGAGGGCAAAGGTGGCCACCAGCGGACGGTGCCCGTCTCACAAAGGTTCTTCACCACTCTGGCGGCATATTTGGCCGAGGAGCGCCCCAAGACCGACAGCGACCGGGTGTTCGTCGTCCTGAAGC
>JAMDDF010000112.1 GCA_023489205.1 Actinomycetota bacterium
TGAGCGTCACTACGGTGAGCCAGCCGGGTGGACCGAGAGCGTTGGAGAGCGCGAAGCCGGAGTGGCCTCGGTAAGTGCTCCTGTGTACGTTAGGGGGTCAATTGTGGCTGCCGTGTCAGTGTCTGGGCCAATCGAGCGCACATCGCGCGAGCCCGGTAAACGCTATGGCCCACTCGTCGAGGCGGCCGCGCTCCGCGTGTCCGAGTCGCTAGGGCCGGCCGTTGGTGAGCCGGTGGTTAGTGCTCCCAGCTAGGCTGCGCCGGCGAGAAGTTCCGAGCATGCTCGGGTCAGCACCGGCAGGAAGAGCTCGGCCTTCGCGACGACGGCGTCGTGGCCTGCGTCCACTTCGTAGCTCCTTGCGCCTGGGATCAAAGAAGCCATAGCCCGTTGCCGCCTGGGCTCCACGACCCGGTCCCTGGAGGTCACCACGACGGCTGCAGGAAGGTCCAAGCTTGCCAACCAGCTGCTGCTGTCATATGCGTTGAGCTCGGCCCCGGCTTCGATGAAGGCGGCAAGGTCGGATTCCAGTCTCTCTTGCAGGGCCTCCGCCTCGGCCTGGTGGGGCTGTCCGCGTTGGGCGAGCAAGCGGTCGTGGCGTTCGACTCGCCAACGGAGGAAAGCGGCCGCGCTATCTGGCCACGTCCTTGCAGCCGCGGCACCGAGCTTGCCGGCCACCCGGACGGCCGGGCGGAGCGATACTAGGCGGGCGAAGCTGGCCGCTGTCGCACAGAGCGCCACGCCTCCGAGCAACTTCCCGTGACGGCGAGCAAGCACTTGGGCCACGGCTCCTCCCATCGAGTACCCGACTGCGACAGGCCGGTGGAGGCCTAGCTGGTCGATCAGGCCAGCCATGTCTTCGGCGCACCCCTCTACCGAGAACGGCGGCGAAGCCGTGCCGGCGCGACCATGCCCTCGCAGGTTGGGCGCGATGACGCGGAAGTGCTCGCTCAGGTAGCGGAACGAACCGGACCAGTTGAGCGCGGCTGTGGCCATCCACCCGTGAAGGAGCAACAGCGCCGGGGCACTTTCTGGGCCAGAGGCTTCCCAGAGCCAGGTCTGCCTGGACGGCCCGCTCGCGACGGCCCGACCCCACGTTGCGCTCGTAGCGGTGTGCCCTTTTGCCATGCCGAGGCCAATGCTAGCTGCCGAGAGAAATGGTTTGAGAGCTGAACCATCGCGTCCGCTGGCCGAATGACCTTCCGAAAATGGACCTTGACCTCCGCACCTACTGCGCACCGGCGGTGATGGGGGTTAGTGCGCCCGGTTCCGCCCTCTTCGCCGCAGTGGCCTGCTCTTGGGCTTGCCAAGCAGCGTGGCGCGCTTGAAGGGCGGGAGAGAGCCGGCCCACCTGGCGATAGCTCAGCGCTGGGATGCGCCGGCGGACGCTCAGCTCCTCCGGGCCTGTCAGGCGGGCCATGTTGAACTGTATGGTACGGTTGACCGCCCTCAGGAATGGTGAGTGCCTGCTGCTCCGGTCAGAGAGCCCGATAGATCGTGCTGTTTCTGCAAGGTCGAGGTCGAAGCCCTCGGGGCAATAGTCAAAGCCGGCGGCGAAGCGACGCAGGAGCCATACCGTTGACGGGCCGAGGATCCCGAGCCAAAAATCTTCGACGTATGACGAACGAGGGTCGAAGCCCAGCTCATCTACGACCTCGTCGAGCCAGGGGCGGATGTGCAGCACTTCGGGGGCGAAGCAAAGCAGTGGGTACACGGTGTCCCTCCCGGATGAGTTGCGAGCTTGGTGGGTTCTGAGGGGGAAGTGCAGTACCTGTAGGTGCTGTAGCCTCAGTATATTTCATGTTTTCTCGGAGCACAAGGGTCTTGCTTACCTTCGACAGCGCCTCCACTGCGAGCGCTTCGGAGTCCCAGCTCGGGCCGCCCTGAGCAATTTCTTCACTGATGTGGGAGCAGCTCGTGCCGCATCAGTGGGTTCTGGGGCCGATAGCGGCACTTTTTTACCGCGATGTGCCTCAGCCGTGGCCACATCGGTCGGTTATTCGCCCGCCGGCGCCCTCCCGCCGGCGCCCTCCCGCCGGCACCCTCCCGCCGGCGCCCTCCCGCCGGCGCCCTCAGACTTCGCCGGCCGCGGGAAGTTGTTCGCGGTCGCGTGCCGCCGCCGGCACGGCCAAGTTGCCGTCGCGCTGACCCCCGAGGTGGCTTTCGAACGGGCTGGGCAGCTCGACGTCGTTGGGTAGCTCGACATGGCTGGGCAGCTCGAGATGGTTGGGCAGCTCGAGATGGTTGGGTAGGTAACCCGCTGAAAGCTGGCCGGCGTCGGACACTTCCGTGCCCTCAAGGGCCTTGAAGATGGAAGCGGCTATCCCCGGCCCGTCAAGGCCGAGCTGGCCAAGGATGCGGTCAGCCTTGCCATGGGGGATGTAGGCGGTTGGGACCCCTAGGTTGAGTACCGGAGGGCTTTGGCGGCCCGGGTTCAGATCTGCGATGGCGTCCGCGATGAAGTTCCCGGCACCTCCGTTGCGTATGCCGTCCTCTACGGTCACCACGAACGCGTGGTTGCCTGCGTCGGCCACCATCGCGGGGTCCAGCGGTCGTACGACGCGGACGTCCCACAGCGTTGCTTCGACTCCTTCGGCCGACAGCAAGCCGGTTGCCTCCTCCGCAGCTTCAAGCAGCTTGCCCACGGCCAGGACACACACCGAGCCGTCGCCGCGGCGCACGAGCCGTGCTGATAGGCCTGAACCTACCTGGTCGGCTGAGACCTGGCGGGCGGCGGTCTTAGGGTAGCGGACGACCGCTGGGCCTGACAGCTCGACTGCCGAGGCAAGCATGACCTTCAGTTCCTGCGCAGAGGAGGGGGCGAAGATAGTCATGTTCGGGATCTTCAAGCAAAGGGCCATGTCCAAGATGCCATGGTGGCTTGGCCCGTCGTCGCCCGTGATGCCGGCGCGGTCGAGGGCGAACACGACCGGGAGCCCGTGGAGGCCGACATCCAAGTTGAGCTGGTCGAAGGCACGGGAGAGGAAGGTAGAGTACACCGCCACGACAGGCCGTAGCCCCCCCATCGCCATCCCGGCTGCCGAGGTCACGGCCGCCTGCTCGGCGATCCCTACGTCGAAGAAGCGGTCCGGCCAGCGTTCCTGGAACGGCAGGAGCCCGGTAGGCCCTGGCATTGCAGCCGTTATCCCTACGAGGTCCTCACGCTCTGCCCCGAGCGCGAGCATGGCCTCGCTGAACGCGAGCGTGTAGCCCTTTAGGGCCCGCGCAGAGGGGGTGGGGCCTACCGCCGGGTCGAAGGAGGCCGCGTCC
>JAMDDF010000070.1 GCA_023489205.1 Actinomycetota bacterium
CCAGCCCGACCCAGTCGTGGACCGGCGCGCGTTCATTGCACGTTGCAGTGCCCGCCAGCGCGAGCGCGAGCTGGGGACGGGTTACGGCTTCGGAGTGTTTGTCGGCGCGCGCTTTGCTGGCGAGATAAACATATCGTCGGTACAGCGGGGGCCGTTCCAGAACGCCTACGTCGGCTACTGGGTAGACGAAGCCATGGCAGGCCACGGTTACACACCGGAGTCCTTTGTCGTCTTGGCGCGCTTCGCCTTCGAGGATCTCATGCTCCACAGGCTCCAAGTGTCCATAATCCCGCGCAACGGCCCGAGCTTGCGCGTAGCGGCAAAACTTGGCCTCCGCAACGAGGGCACGGCCCTGCGTTACCTGGAGATCAACGGTGCCTGGGAGGACCATGTCCGCTTTGCCATGACGGCCGAGGACTGGGCTCAACGTCGCCATGAGCTCTTGAGGGACTGGGTACTGCCCTCTCGCCCGGGCTAGGCCAGGCGGCCTGCCCTCAGCGGGGGGGCGTACCTGTAGAAGGCTCGCCCGACCACGCTCGCAAGGGGGATAGGCCCAAATTGCCGGCTGTCGGTGCTGTGGGAGGGGTTGTCGCCGGCGAGGTACGCCGAGGAGCCGTCCAGGGTGACAACGCGCTTCACCAGGGCTCGCTCAGGCTCCCTTGGGTCCGGCGCGACCACGATGTCACCTGGGTGCAAGCTCCCTGGCCGGCGCAGCTTCCGTACGAGGAGCCGGTCTCCGGCTAGGAGCGCGGGGTCCATGCTGTCGCCCACGACGGCCACTCGTTCAAAACGAGACAAAAGCGCCCAAGTGGCGAGGGCAGCCAAGGTAAGGCCTGCTGGGAGGCGCAAAGATCTCAGCACGCTATAGCGTGTGGTTTGACCGTGATTCACGGTACCCAACCCATACCACATAAAACCACGAAAAGGAGCCCTAATGACCTTGCTGGCAAAGGCGCTTGTCCTAGCTGACCGGTTGAGCGAGCCGAGGGCGGCGCATGCGCACTGCGACTTGCCTTGCGGTGTCGACGACTCGAGGAGCGGGCCGAGCTGTGCAAGCACCACCTCTGGGTCCTTTGGACCGACTACTTCAAGCCGGCGCACCTGGAGAAATACCCGGAGCTGCACGACCTGTTCTGGAAGGCCACTAAGGCGGCCGGCGAGTCCAAGCACACGGTGGACATCGCAGTCGCCGACGACCTGCTACGCCACATTGCCGAGATCGACCGGATCTTCTGGGAGACCAAGAAGGCCTAGCTGCCCTAGGCCTGGTCAGGTCATAATTAGCGCCTGATAAAGGGCCTAGTGGGGGTGGTGCTGAGGCGGGGGAGGCCCATGTGGGCCGTGTTTGGGAGGCGGTACCGACTCGATGCCCGGCGGCTCGTCTGGCCAGACCAGGAGCACCGAGCAAGGAGCATGGTCTACAACGAAGCGGGTGGCGTGCCCGAGGCTGTGCGGCCCGAGGCGGCTGCGGTCCCCGTCGCGCGCCACCACGAGCAGGTCAGCCCCCGCTTCCGCTGCCGCCGAGATGACCTCCCGCTCGGTTTGTCCGTGCCTGTTGATGATGTTGACGTCGTCACGTCCTAGCTGCCCGCCTAGCTGCACGGCAGCCGTGGCCAGGATCTCTGACGCAGCCTCGTCAGCAGCCTCCTCGTAGGGGTGCCTGAGGGCGTGGTGACCCCTTCCGAAGAGCCCGCCGGCGGCAGCCCCTGGCATCTCGTCTATGTCGCTCGGCGTCACGTGGACAAGGGACACCACCGCGCCGGCGGGGATCGTGGCAGCAGCTGCTGCCAGACAGCCCTCCCACGTGCCCTCTTCGAGCCAGACGACGACGTTCACCAGCTCATCATCGCACCAACTTGAGCGAGGCCCACAGGGCTAGCGTCGAGGCCACCAGCACGGGGGGGACGGACAGCGCTCCGAGGCGGATGAACTCTGAGGTCTTTAGCTGCTCTCCCCGCTGGCGGAGGGCCCGTCGCCAGAGCGAGGTGGCCAGCGAACCGACATAGGTGAGGTTTGGCCCCGTGTTCACGCCGATCAGCACGGCTAGCACCTGGGCTGGGCCGGCCGCTGCCGCGGCCGGCAAAAGGAGCAGCACTGCGGGGAGGTTGTTGATGAGGTTCGCGAGGAGGGCCGCTACCGCCGCTACGGCCAGTAGCGACCAAAGGGAAGTGCCCCCGGGCAGCAGGTGGACGACCGCCTGTCCGAGCCCGTGGACGGCGACCGCCTTCACGACGAGGCCAAGCGCCAGGACGAAGGCGAGGAAGGGCACGTCAGCAGCCACCACGACCTCCCGGGTCGATACTCGTCGCCTTGCCAGTGCCGGCACGCCGAGAGCTGCCGCGCCTGCTAGGGCGGCAAAGGCGGGGGGCAGGTGCAAAAGCGAGAGCACGAAAAACCCGGCCAAGGTCAACAGTATTACGCTGGTGGCAAACAGGGGCACGGGGCGTGGCTGAAATGGGCCTTTCTCGCCGTGGCCCACCAGGTCCGCGGCGAAGAAGCGCCTGATCACAACCCACTCGACCATCACCGCGGCCACCCACGGCAGTGCCATGGTCGCCCCGAAGCGCTCAAAGGAAAGCCCGCTCGCGTGGTAGGCGAGCAAGTTCGTGAGGTTGGAGACAGGCAGGAGCAGCGATGCCGAGTTGGCGAGGTGGGTGGAGGCGTAGGCGTGAGGCTTGGCGCGCAGCCGTAGCCTTGCTACCGTCGTGAGGACCACGGGCGTGAGCAGGACCACGGTAGCGTCCAGGCTGAGCACGGCCGTGACGACGCTCGTGAGCACGAACACGAGCCCTAGGAGGGCTACCGGCCGGCCCCTTGCACCCGAGGCCATCCAGGAGCCGGCGGCGTCGAAGAGCCCGTAGCGGTCACAGAGCTCCCCGAGCACTAAGACTGCCGCCAGGAACCCGAGCGTCGGGGCCAGAGCTTTGGCTTCGGCTTGTGCTTGGCCTGTGTGCAGCGCCCCAGCAGCGAGGAGCACTCCCGCCGCTGGCACGGCAAAGACCGCCTCGGGCCAGCCCCGGGGCTTTATGACAGCAAAAGCGAGGGTGGCGGCCAATATAAGGGCGGCGATGGCCAGGGCAAGGGTTCCGGGCACGGCCCACAAATAGTAAACGAGTGGCAGGTGGGCGGCGCCCAGGGCCCAGCCCAGGGGGCCAGGGCTCAGCCGAAAGGGCCAGGGCTCAGCCGAGGGGGCCAGGGTTC
>JAMDDF010000108.1 GCA_023489205.1 Actinomycetota bacterium
ACCTTTACGCCAGCTCGAGCGCGGGGCGCCATATCGCAACGCTCGCTGTCAAGCTGGCCGCCGGCCATTACCTTGGCCTTAGGGCCGTCCTCAGCTCACCTGCGCAGCTCGCGACGGTAATGGAGTTCGTCAACTCGGTTTCTTTCCCTTACCCCCAGTGCGTCGGCGGCTTGGCTCATGTGCGGGGCCCCCATCCTCAGGCCTCTGTGCCTCGCGTTCAGGCGCACCACGCCCCCTGACCTACAGTCTAGCCTTTGGCGAACGTGTGTTCCTATACTGGCTTGAGTGGGTAGACAGGCTTATGCCGAGCTGCACTGCCACTCCAACTTCAGCTTCCTAGACGTTCGGTAGGCCTGCCCACGGTCTTTGGGGCGGAGGTGACCTTGGGGCTAACCAGGGCCCGGGCGGGAGCGGCTGACCCTGAGGGTGGCCACCTCGTGGTGCTGGCGAGGGACCCAGTAGGTTATGCCCGCCTCTGCAGGGCTCTTTCGGCTGCTCAGCTCCTCGGTGGGCGAAAGGGGCGGCCCCTTGTTGACCTCGGCCTCCTCGCGGCGGTCGGGGCGGGTGCCGAGGTGGACTTGTCCAAGGTCTCAATGGCCGAGGAGGTGACGCTGCCGGCGTTTTCTGCTCCCCCTGCTAGGTGCTCTGGGCACTGGCTGGTGTTTACGGGTTGTCGCAAAGGGCTGGTGGCCTCCGCCCTCGCTTGTGCGGGGCCGGCCGCTGCCCGTTTTGAGCTGCTCCGCCTCCAGCGGTACTTCGGGCGGGAAAACGTGGCAGTCGAGATCTGGGACCACGGGGAACCCCTGGCGACTGCGCGCAACGACGCCTTGGTGGAGCTCGCCTGTGGGGCAGGTGCGGACGTGGTTGCCACCAACAACGTGCACTACCACCGCCCCGAGCGCGGGCGTCTGGCCACGGCCCTGGCTGCCGTTCGGGGCCGGCGCAGCCTTGACGAGATCGACGGTTGGCTACCAGCAGCGGCGAGCGCGTACCTGCGCAGCGGGGCCGAGCAGGCCCGCCGTTTCGCACGTTACCCAGGGGCAGTGGAGCGCGCTGGCGAGCTGGGCCTTGCATGTGCCTTCGACTTGAAGCTGGTCGCCCCCCGGCTGCCCCCTTTCCCAGTCCCCGCTGGCCATAGCGAGATGACTTGGCTCAGGGAGCTTACCGAAAAAGGGGCACGGCGCCGTTACGGCTCGCGGGCCGCGCCGAGCCACCCTCGCGCATATGCCCAGATCGATTATGAGCTCGACATGATCGAACGTCTCGGTTTCGCTGGCTATTTTTTGATCGTCTGGGATATCGTGAGCTTCTGCAACGAAGCGGGGATCTACTGTCAGGGCCGGGGGTCGGCGGCTAACTCGGCCGTCTGCTACGCGCTCGGTATCACCAAGGCTGACGCGGTCGGGCTCGGCTTGCTCTTCGAGCGCTTCTTGTCCCCCGAGCGTGACGGCCCTCCCGATATAGACGTAGACATCGAAAGCGACAGGCGGGAAGAGGCGATCCAGTACGTCTACCGGCCCGCCCGGACCAGTCGTCGAGCTTGCCCACCAGGTGCTCGACTTCCCTCGTCACCTCGGAATTCATCCGGGCGGGATGGTCATATGCGACCGCCCCGTTTCTGAGGTCTGCCCGGTTGAATGGGCGCGCATGGCCGAGCGCAGCGTGTTGCAGTGGGACAAAGACGACTGCGCCCGTGCGGGGCTCGTCAAGTTTGACATGCTCGGCTTGGGGATGCTTTCCGCCCTCCACGCGACTGTCGAGCACATAAGGGGTTTTTATGGCACTGAGGTCGATTTGGCTGGCTTGCCTCAGGAGGCCGAGGTCTACGAGATGTTGTGCAGGGCCGACACGGTCGGGGTTTTCCAGTTAGAGAGCAGGGCACAGATGGCGACCCTGCCGCGCTTGCGCCCGCGCAGTTTTTACGACCTAGTGGTCGAGGTGGCCCTGGTCCGGCCTGGGCCGATCCAAGGCCGTTCGGTGCACCCGTACCTGCGCCGGCGTAACAAGGTCGAAGAAGTTACGTACCTCCACCCGCTGTTGGAGCCGTGCCTTAAAAGGACCCTGGGGGTGCCACTTTTCCAGGAGCAGCTCATGCAAATGGCAATCGATGTCGCAGGTTTTTCCCCTGCTGAGGCTGACCAGCTCCGCCAGGCAATGGGGGCCAAGCGCAGCGCAGAGCGCATGCGACGCCTGCGCGGCGCTACTGGGCTGGCTGCAGACAGGATCTGGGAACAGATGGCGGCGTTTGCCAATTTCGGCTTCCCCGAGAGCCATTCGGTCAGCTTCGCGTACCTGGTCTATGCTTCGGCCTGGCTCAAGCTCCACTACCCCGCTGCGTTCCTGGCCGGCCTCCTCGACAGCCAGCCGATGGGTTTTTGGTCCCCTCAGAGCCTTGTGCTGGACGCTCGCCGCCACGGGGTCGAAGTGCGCCGGCCGGACCTGAACGCGAGCGGGGCCAAATCGCTGCTTGAGGGGGGCAAGGCCCCCAGGACCGGCGAGGCGGGTGTTGTCCCTGGCGCTGAAGGGGGACCGGCGGTGCGCCTCGGGATCTCATACGTACGTACGATCGGGCTCGAGCTAGCGGAGCGTATCGCCGCAGGGCGGCCGTATGCGAGCATGGAGGACGTGGTCCGCCGCTGCGGGTTGTCGGCAGCCCAGGCCGAGGCATTGGCCACCGCCGGCGCCTTTTCTTGCTTCGGGCTTGGCCGGCGGGAGGCACTTTGGGCCGCTGGCGCAGTGCAGGGGGGGTCAGCCAGGCCTGGGCCAGGGCGGGCCCAAGTGTTGGAGGGCGTCGTGACCGGCACCGAAGCGCCAACGCTCCCGCCCATGGGCCCGGTGCAGGTCAACCGGGCAGATCTTTGGGCCACCGGGCTTTCGCCCGACAGCTACCCGACCGAAGTTTTTCGTTCCCGCTTGGAGGAGCTTGGGGTGGTTCCGGCGGCGGCACTGTCGGGGCTTGGCAACGGTGTGGCCCTCACGGTCGGAGGGATGGTCACCCACAGGCAGCGGCCGGCGACAGCAAAAGGTGTCGTGTTCGTCAACCTGGAGGACGAGACGGGCCTCGTTAACGTGATTTGCCCCCCGAAGGTCTGGCAGCGCTACGGCCAAGCCGCGCGGAGCGCGCCGGCGCTGCTCGTGCGCGGCAAACTCGAAAATAGCCAGCGAACCCCGGC
>JAMDDF010000025.1 GCA_023489205.1 Actinomycetota bacterium
CCCCACCACGTCCACGCCGGCTATGGCCCCGCCCCACCTGGGCGAAGACGAAAAAAGTGCCGCTGGGATAGAAAGCGCCGCTGGGATAGAAAGTGCCGCTGGGATAGAAAGCGCCGCTGGGATAGACAGCCCGTTGCCCCTGCACCTTCTGCCCGAGACGGCCGAGGTGGGCCCCGACGGTCACCTCCTGGTCGGCGGCGTCGACGTGGTGGAGCTGGTTGCTCAGGTCGGGACCCCAGTTTTTGTATACGACGAAGAGCACCTCCGCCGTCGTTGCCGCGACGCCAGAGCGGCATTTGGCCCTCGTGTCGCCTATGCGTCCAAGGCGTTCCTCTGTAAAGCGATGGCAGCGCTAGCTCACGAGGAGGGTTGCTGTATAGACGTTTCGACTGGCGGGGAGCTGGCCGTGGCCCTTGCTGCCGGCGTGCCGGGGGAGCGCCTGGTCATGCATGGCAACAACAAGTCCCTAAGCGAGCTAGAAGCGGCGCTTGCGGCGGGCGTCGGGCGGGTCGTAGTCGACTCCTTTGACGAGATCGACCGCTTGGCGGCCCTTGGGCACAAGCGTCCCCATGTGGGGCGCGACCCCAAGGTTTGGTTGCGGGTAACACCGGGGGTGGAGGCCCACACCCATGAGTACGTGATGACGGGCCAGGACGACTCCAAGTTCGGGTTCGGCCTGGCTTCAGGTGCCGCTGCCGAGGCCGTGCGCCGCTTGCGCTCAGCTCGCTCTGGGGTGGATCTTGTCGGCCTCCACTTCCATATCGGTTCCCAGATCTTCGCCTTGGAAAGCTTCGAGCTCGCCTTGGCCATCCTGGCTCCTTTTTTGCAAACCGAGGGCCTCTCTGAGCTGTGCGTCGGAGGGGGCCTCGGGGTCGCGTACGTGGCTGGCGAGCTTGCCCCGTCGATAGCCGAGTGGGCAGAGGCTCTGCAGCGCGTGGCGCTTTCGGCTGGTATCGCTTCACATGTAACGCTGTCGGCCGAGCCTGGCCGTGCCATCGCCGCCACCGCAGCTATTACTTGCTACACGGTAGGCACGGTGAAGGAGCTCCCAGGGTTGCGCACCTACGTGAGCGTCGACGGGGGCATGAGCGACAACCCGAGGCCGGTGCTTTACGGCTCGGGTTACGAAGCATTTTTGCCTCGCGAGGTCTTGGCCCCCAGGCCGAGGGTCGTGAGCGTCGTGGGCAAGCACTGCGAGTCGGGCGACATTGTGGTGCGCGACGCGCACGTGCCGGCCGACCTGGCTGTGGGCGACCTGCTGGCGACGCCGGTCACAGGTGCCTATGGCCACTCGATGGCCTCCAACTACAACAAGGTCCCCCGTCCGCCCGTGGTGTTCGTAAAAGACGGTGCTTGGAGGACAGTCGTGAGACGTGAGACCTACGAGGACCTCCTGGCACTGGACCTCTAGCCGGCCGACCGTTGCTAGCTGCCCAACCAACGCGGCAGACATCGAGCCGCCGGCTCGTTGGCAACCTGCCTCGCTCGCTCGGTAGCCTGCCACCCATCGAATACACGAGCGAGACGAGGGGAGCACCCACGCGGCCGACGGTGCGCGTGGGCTTGCTCGGCTGTGGCAACGTGGGGGCTGCGCTGGCGCGACTGTTGCTCTCCGACGCCGAGCGCATTGCAGAGCGAACCGGTCTGCAGCTTGAGCTGGCCCGGGTGGCTGTGCGCTCGGTGGCCAAAGAACGAGACGTCCCAGGCCTTGCGCCTTTGCTCACCACCGACCCCGCAGAGGTGGTAGACGACCCCCGTGTAGAGGTCGTGGTGGAGGTGATGGGCGGGATATCGCCCGCACGGGATCTCCTGCTAAGAGCACTTCGACAGGGCAAGCCGGTGGTAAGTGCAAACAAGGAGCTGCTTGCCAACCACGGCGACGAGCTTTGGCAGGCGGCCGGCAAAGCCGGTGTCGACTTGCTTTTCGAGGCTTCGGTGGCTGGTGGCATCCCGCTCATTAGGGCGCTTCGGGAGTCTTTGGCGGGTGAGCGCATACAGCGGGTGACGGGCATCGTCAACGGCACGACGAACTACATCCTCACTCGCATGGACAGCTCGGGGGTGAGCTACCGAGAGGCGCTTGCTGAGGCGCAGGGCCTCGGATATGCCGAGCGCGACCCGACCGCGGACGTAGAGGGCTACGACGCTGCCGCCAAGGCTGCCATACTGGCCAACGTCAGCTTCGGGGCGAAGGTCGTCGCCGGCGACGTCTACCGGGAAGGCATATCAGCCATCACCGCGCGTGACATCGCAGTGGCTGCGCGCCTCGGCTTCTCCATAAAGCTGCTCGCTGTCGTCGAGGCCTGGGCTGACGGCTCCTTAGGTGTGCGAGTCCACCCAGCGATGGTCCCAAGGTCACACCCCCTCGCCTCGGTGGGCGACTCTTTTAATGCGGTGTTCGTAGAAGGAGACGCGGTTGGCCAGCTGATGCTGCTCGGAAGGGGTGCTGGAGGGCCGCCGACGGCTAGTGCGGTCCTCGGCGACCTGGTTGACGCTGCGCACAACCTGGCGGTGAGGGGTGCCCCTCGTAAGCTCGAGCTGCACGAGGTTGCCGTGCGGCCGATCGACGACCTGCGCTGCGCGTACTACCTTTCGCTGCTGGTCGCAGACCGTCCGGGGGTGCTGGCCTCCATAGCAGGAGTGCTCGGGGACCACCGGGTGTCCGTGCGCTCGATGGAGCAAGAGGCCCCTGAACCTGAGGCCTCTCAACCTGAGGCCCATAAACTTGAGGCCCATAAACTTGAGGCCCATAAACTTGAGGCTTGGCGCAACGAGGAGCACGAGGGTCGGCCCGGTGAAGGACCACAAGCCCACCTAGTGTTCGTCACCCACCCCGCCTACGAGCGTGACATGCAGGCATGTCTGCACGAGCTGCGCCAGCTGGACGCCGTTAGGCAGCTCGGCAACCTGATCAGGGTGGCCGGGAGGTGAACGCTGGCGGCCCGGCCGGGTGGCGCCCCGCCACAGGGCGCCAGCGGGCATGGCGAGGCGTCATAGAGGAGTACCGCCAGTACCTCCCGGTGAGCGACGCGACAACGGTGGTCACCCTCGCCGAAGGCAACACCCCGCTCCTGGCCGCCCCACGGCTCTCCGAGCGCGTCGGTGCCCGGGTGTGGCTGAAGGTCGAGGGTGCCAACCCGACGGGCTCGTTCAAAGACAGGGGTATGACCGTCGCGATTTCCAAGGCCCTCGAGGAAGGGGCCAAAGCCGTCGTTTGTGGTTCGACGGGCAACACCTCAGCTTCTGCCGCTGCCTATGCAGCGCGCGCAGGCTTGGCGTGCGTGGTGCTCATCCCCGACGGTTACATTGCTCTAGGCAAGCTAGCCCAAGCCTTGGTACACGGAGCGAAGGTCGTCCAGGTAAGGGGAAATTTCGACCGCGCCCTAGAGCTTGTGCGGGAGCTGGCCGAGGTAGAGGCGGTCACGGTAGTGAACTCCATAAACCCGTACCGCATCGAGGGACAAAAAACAGGCGCGTTCGAAATAGTCGACGTGCTTGGTGACGCGCCTGACGTGCAGTGCATGCCGGTCGGCAACGCCGGCAACATCACTGCGTACTGGAAGGGTTACCGCGAGTACCAAGACGCTGGCAAGCTCACCCGCCTACCGAAAATGCTGGGTTTTCAGGCGGCGGGTGCCGCGCCCATAGTACTGGGCCACCCCGTCGAAAAACCAGACACCATCGCCACGGCGATCCGAATTGGCAAACCTGCTTCCTGGTACGGCGCTAGCGCTGCCGCGGCTGAATCGGGGGGGGCTATCGCCGCCGTGAGCGACGAGGAGATCCTTGACGCCTACCGGTTCCTTGCTCGCGAGGAATCGGTCTTTTGTGAGCCTGCCTCTGCTGCAGCAGTGGCTGGCCTGTTGCGCGCAGGGGTAAGCGAAGGCTCGCAGGTCGTGTGCGTACTGACAGGCCATGGCCTAAAGGACCCAGATGTCGCGATAGGCCAGGTAGCTGTGCCCCGAGCGGTCGACGCCGACTTGGTAGCCGTGCGGGAGGAGCTTGGCTTGTAGCTGTTCGGGAGCCCTCCCGAGCCCGAGTGCCGCCCTTCCTGGCGCGAGAAGGGCGCGAGCTGTATGATGGTGTACGCCAGCTCGCGTTAGGCGGGCGGGCAGCTCATCCGGAGCGGGATCTCCCGGGCGTCACAAACTGGTCTAAACCCGTAGCCGAAACCCGGGCTAGGCCCGAACGGGGGTGTCCCAGGTGAAAACTGTCTCCGGTCGTGTTGTCCTTTGTTAGACCACTCGCACACCTTCAGAGGTATTAAATGAGTGACTTGCAGCTCGAGCGCTCCGTCCTAGAGGGAAAGGAGCGGGAGGAGCTTTTCGCAATTGCCCAAGCTCTCGGTTCTTCCCCCCCGGCGCGCACCAAGAAGGCGGACCTCGTCTCGCACATACTCCAAGCCACGGGCGTGGAGGAGGCTGTAGCGCCTGACAAGGCCGCGACCAGCGAGAAGACGCGTAAGCCTCGTGCCCGGCGCACTAGCTCCAAGGGTGCTGGCGCCGATGCGCCCGAGCAGCTGGCCTTGGACGCAGTAGAGGGCGAAGAGGACCAGGGCGCTCCTGCGCTTCCCGTGGCGCCGACGGCGGCTGCCCCGAGCCGGCTGGGCGTGCAAGGTGGTAGCGCCGGCGAGCCAGGACCTGAGCGGGCCAGCGAGGACCTCAGCCCAAGCTTCGAGGGTGAGCCAAGTGCTAACGGTCACAGCCAGCCCGGTACCAACGGTCGTGGTGAGCGCTCCAACGGCTCCACTCAAGTGGTACAAGAGGGCCTCGCGGCCAGCGGTACGCCTGCTGAGCGCCCCAATGGGCGGGCAAATGGGCGCTCGGGTGATGAGGCGCCTGCCCGACCTGCGCAGGCGCAGGTTGCGGACGGCTTGGCTAGCGACGGTCAAGTCGGCTATGCCCCTCAGCCCTACCAGCGAAGTGACTACAACCGAGGCCGTGCCGACAGCGAAGCTGGTGTAGGCAACAGCCGGAGGCGTAGGAGGCGCAACCGGGACAAGCCTTCACGAGGTGAGGTACGCGGGCCTGAGCGCGACTTGGTGGCGCAGCCCGAGGTGCCCTACTCGGGCGAGCTGGTGGCGTGCTCGGGGTTGCTCGACCTGCGCGAAGAGGGGTACGGGTTTTTGCGGACGAGCGGGTACTTGGCCAGCTCCTCCGATATTTATGTGTCGATCACCCAGGTGCGCAGGTTTGGGCTGCGAAAAGGCGATTTGGTCGAGGGTGCCTACCGGCCCGCAGCGAGCAACGAGAAGTACCCGGCACTGGTGAGGGTGGACTCTGTGTGCGGGCTATCGCCAGACGAGGCCAGGAACCGTCCCAAGTTCGAGAGCCTCACACCCCTTTTCCCCGATGAGAAGCTCAGCCTGGAGGTACCTGGGGACCCCGCAAACGTGACGGCCAGGATCGTGGACCTGATCTCACCGATCGGCAAGGGCCAGCGGGGCTTGATCGTCTCGCCCCCAAAGGCTGGCAAGACGACTGTGCTCAAGCAGATAGCCCACTCGATCGAGGCCAACAACCCAGAGGTCTACTTGATGGTGCTGCTCGTGGACGAGCGCCCCGAAGAGGTCACCGACATGCGCCGCTCGGTAAAGGGGGAAGTTGTCGCCTCGACCTTTGACCGCCCTTCTGATGAGCACACCCAGGTGGCGGAGCTGGCTATCGAGCGGGCCAAGCGGATGGTCGAGCTCGGCCGCGACGTCGTCATCGTGCTAGATGGCATCACCAGGCTCGCGAGGGCCTACAACCTTGCCCAGCCAGCGACGGGGCGCATCATGTCCGGTGGCATCGACACCGGGGCCTTGTACCCTCCCAAGAAGTTCTTCGGTAGCGCCCGCAACATCGAAGAAGGGGGCTCTCTCACGATCCTGGCGACAGCTCTCGTGGAGACGGGGAGCCGCATGGACGAGGTGATCTTCGAAGAGTTCAAGGGCACTGGCAACATGGAGCTGCGCTTGGACCGCAAGCTCGCTGAGCGGCGTGTCTACCCCGCCCTAGACGTCAATGCTTCTTCCACGCGCCATGAAGAGCTGCTCTTCGACCGGGGCCAGCTCCAGCAGGTCTGGAAGCTGCGCCGTGTGCTAAATGCCCTGGGGGCCGATGGCAACCCTGGTGCCGGCCTTGAGCTGCTCGTAGACAAGATCCGTACCACGAGGAGCAACGAGCAGTTCTTGGCCGACATAGCTAAGCAGCCGGCCCCCGCCATTTAGCCCGTCGTGGACGTACCCTAGGAGTCACCATGAAAGTTGATACCCACCCCGAGTACGTAGAGGCAAAGGTCGTTTGCTCCTGTGGCAACACCTTTGTCACGCGTTCCACCAAGCCGAGCCTCCACACCGAGCTTTGCAACGAGTGCCACCCGTTTTTCACGGGCAAACAGAAGCTTGTTGACACAGGGGGCAGGGTCGAGCGTTTCGAGCGGCGCTACGGACGGCGCAGCGCGAGGGCTGGGGCCAAGTAGGGCGCTGGTCGAGAGCGTGGCCCCACGCCCAAGCCCCGGCACGGTAGCCCCCAGCACTGTGGCAAAGGTTGCTCAGAGGCGCGAAACCATATCCAATTAAGCCCGGTCCAGGAAAGCATATCCCCCTAAGCAAGTGCTAGAACGCCTGTCAGAGCTGGCACGCGAGTACGACCACGTCGTGGCCCAGCTCTCGGACCCCTCGGTCATCGCGGACCCACGCCGGTTGCGCGAGGTGGCCAAGCGTCACCACGAGCTGGAGCCTGTGGCACAGGCGTACCGCTCTTACCAAGGCACCGAAGCCGACCTCGCTACGGCTCGCGAGATGCTCGCCGGCGCGCAAGGAGAGGACCGAGAGCTGCTTGTCGAGGAGGTCGAAGCGGCCGAGCACCGCTTGAAAGAGCTAGACCAGCAGGTGCGCGTCCTGCTGTTGCCCCGCGACCCCAATGACGGGCGCAACGTGATCGTCGAGATCCGAGGGGCGGAGGGGGGCGAGGAGGCCAACCTCTTCGCACGGGACTTGTACGAGATGTACATGCGCTATGCCGAGCGTTCGGGCCTGAAGGCAGAGGTGCTCTCGGCAGACCCATCCCCGATGGGTGGGTTCAACGAGGTCACGCTGCTCGTGAAGGGGCCCGACGCTTGGGCGCGCTTCAAGCACGAAGGCGGTCCCCACAGGGTCCAGCGCGTGCCGGTCACCGAGTCCCAAGGACGGGTCCACACCTCTTCGGCCACTGTCACCGTGCTCCCCGAGGCCGAAGAGCTCGAAGTCCAGATCGACGAAAAGGACTTGCGCATCGACGTCTACCGCTCAACGGGGCCGGGGGGCCAGTCGGTCAACACTACGGACTCCGCGGTCAGGGTCACGCACCTGCCGAGCGGGATAGTCGTCTCCATGCAGGACGAAAAGAGCCAGATCCAAAACCGTGCCAAGGCGATGCAGGTCCTGAGGGCTAGGTTGCTGCGAGCTGAGCAGGACCGTCAGGCCGCTGAGATGTCCAAGGCCCGCCGGAGCCAGGTAGGCGGTGGTGGCAGGTCCGAGAAGGTACGGACTTACAACTACAAGGAAAACCGGGTCACTGACCACAGGATCGGGCTCACGCTTTACAAGCTCGACAATGTGATGATGGGCGACCTCGACGAGATAGTCGATGCCCTCCTGGCTGACGAGAGGGCTCGCCAGCTGGCTGCAGCGGGGCAGTGACAGTGCCTTGGGCTGGGCCCGGGGCCGCAGGGCCCGGGGCCGGACAAGGCGCAGAGGGAGCGGCACAGCCGCGGCCAGTTTGGTCTGGGCTCCAGCGTGTAGCCGCAGAGGCCCTCGGTGACCCGGCCGCGGCCCGTTGGTTCGTAGAGGAAGCTGCAGGTGCCCCTTGGGCACTGGTGGCTGGGGAGCCGGCCCCGCTGCGAGGAGAGAGGGCTCTCATGGCGATGGTCGAGCGGAGCTTGAGGGGCGAGCCGGTGCAATACGTGCTTGGGCACTGGGCCTTCCGTCGCATAGACCTGATGGTCGACAGGCGGACGCTCATCCCCCGCCCCGAGACAGAGGTCGTGGTGGACGTGGCGCTGGCGGAGCTGGACCGCCAAGTGGTCCGAGGGCCAGAGCTTGGCCCACAAGTTGTCGACCTCGGTACCGGTTCGGGGGCCATAGCGCTGTCGATCGCTGTGGAGCGACCCCGTGCGCAGGTTTGGGCTACGGACATTTCGCCCGATGCCCTCGCCGTTGCTTCTGCCAACCTTGCGGGCCTCGGTGCCAGAGCCGCTGGCCGGGTGACCTTCGGGCTTGGTGACTGGTGGGCGGCGCTCCCAGACGAGCTCCAAGGGAGGGTGGCCCTGGTGGTCGCCAACCCGCCCTATGTCTCCGAAGCAGAGTTCCAAGATCTACCGAGCGAGGTGGCGCTGTGGGAACCGCATGAGGCCCTCGTCTGTGGCCCGAGCGGCATGGAGGCTCTGGAGGCCCTGGTGGCAGGTGCCGGGCGCTGGCTCGCGCCAGGTTCGTCCTTGGTGAGCGAAATAGCCCCGCAGCGCTCGGCCGAGGCCGTGGCCATAGCCAAAACAGCGGGCTTCACCGACGTCTCGGTGAAGCCCGACCTGGCGGGCCGCGAGCGCGTCCTTGTAGCTCGTTGGCAGTCCTAACCAGGCAGGCCGCGCCCAGCTTAGGTAAAGGTTGCGAGTAGCTTCGCGTCGTGGCCATCGTGAAGGCTTACGGGGACCCACCGCCAGCGTCAGCGACCAAGATGGCCGTGGAGGCGCTCGCTGGTGGGGACATCATCGGGTTGCCTACGGACACGGTCTACGGCCTTGGGGCCTATCCTTTCCGCACTGGTGCTTCGGATCGGCTCTTTAGAGTCAAGGCGAGGCCACGGGCTGTCGGGCTCCCAGTCCTGGTAGCCGACGAGGCTCAAGCGCTGGAGCTGTGCACAGCCGTACCCAAGGTGGCGCGTCGGCTCATGGAGCGCTACTGGCCGGGCCCGCTCACCCTCGTGCTGCCTCGGCGCCCCGACCTTGAAGCCGACCTCGGGGAAGACGACGAGACCATCGGGATCCGTTGCCCGGCTCACCCCGTGCCACTGGCGATCTGCCGCCGGCTCGGGCCCATAGCGACCACCAGTGCCAACCGCCATGGCGAAGCGCCCTTTACGACAGCGAAGGAACTAAACGACAGGCTCGGTAGGGACGTCGCGTTGGTGCTCGACGCCGGCACTTGCGACCAGGCGCCTTCGACGGTCGTGGACTGTACCGGGGAGGACCCCAAGCTCCTGCGCCAAGGCCCGGTGCGAGCCGAGGAGGTCGCCGCCCTCGCCTGAGGGCCGGGAAGGTTGGCTCGGAAGGCCGCTAGGCTCGTTCGAGTGCTGTCTGACTGAGGAGCGTGCGCGTGGGTGCCGGTCAGTCGGACGGGGCCATAAGCGCTGAGGGTGCCGCGCCTAGCGCAGGGAGAAGCCTTTGATCCGGTTCCGCGAGTACTTGGTCGTGTTCGTGGTGGCTGCAGTCGCCACGTACTTGACCACGTTCGTCGTGAGGGCGATGGCTAAGCGTCACGGCTTGGTGGTCTTGCCTGACGACCGCAGGGTCCACGAGCGGCCGACGGCGACCGGCGGTGGGACGGGCATGTACGTAGGGCTCTTGGCGGCCATGGCGGTGGCGTCCCAACTGCCGGCCTTCTCAGAAGTTTTCCGGGGGTCGGGCCCCTTCGGTGTGGTCATCGCCTCCACTGTGATCTTTTGCGTCGGCTTCGCCGACGACGTGCGCGAAATGTCTCCCCCGGCCAAGCTCTCTGGCCAGGTCCTCGCTGCCACAGTGCTCTACCTCTTCGGGGTCAACATGCTGTTCTTCCAGGTCCCGTTCACCGAAACGGTCCTCGTGTTGACTACAAACTGGGCGGTGCTGGCGACAGTCCTGTGGGTGGCCGTGATCGCCAACTCCGTCAACTTCATCGACGGCCTCGACGGCTTGGCCGCCGGCATCGTGGGCATTGCCGGGGCGGCTTTCTTTGTGTACTCCCACCAGCTCGGGGTGGCGAACGTCATCCTCGCTAACAACCCCGGGCCTCTTATAGCCGTGGTCGTTGTCGGCCTGTGCGTCGGGTTCTTGCCCCACAATTTCCACCCCGCCAAGATCTTCATGGGCGACGCTGGGGCCATGCTCCTTGGCTTGCTAGTAGCAGCCTCCACCTTGGCGGTGGTGGGCCAGGACAGTTCTACCTATAGCGGCCGGGTGTACTTCTTCTTCGCCCCGATCCTGATCCCGTTGTTCATCCTCGGTATCCCTTTGCTAGACACCCTCTTTGCCATCCTGCGGCGCGCAGGCCAGCGCACCAGCCCTGCAGTAGCGGACCTCAACCACCTCCACCACCGGCTCATGCGCTTGGGCCATGGCCAGCGCCAGGCTGTCGTCGTGCTCTGGGCCTGGACTGCCCTGTTGTCAGCACTAGTGCTGTGGCCGACCGTGACCAATGCCAACGAGGTGGCGCCCATGGCCATTGGAGCGCTAGCGATCTTCCTCTTCACGCTCTTCACTGCGAGGGGGCGTTCCAAGCGCCCTATCGGCGACGTCGGCCCGGGGGAGGCACCGGACGGCCGAACGGCTAGGCGCGGGGAGCGCAAGTTGCACCACGGTGGGGGTCACCTGTCCAACGGCTGGGCCGCCTTGGCGCGAGCCGGCGCCAGGCTCCCCGCCAACGGTACTCCCGTCCCGGAGCGCCTGCCGCCGGCCGGCCCTGCCATGGGCCCCCCGCTGCCTCGTGAGGCAGTACCCGAAGACGGCCCAGCCACAGACCCTGCTCGTCTGGCCCCCGGGGCCCATGCTAACGGGGCAGCGGGGCCCCTCAACGCCAAGCGCGCCGGCACCAACGGAGTGTAGGGCTCTTGAAGCGCCCCGCCTGGTGCACGCGCCACTGCGGGCCGGCGGAGTTGCAGTATTACGCCCATGTTCCTAGCCTGAGCACCATGTGGGCGTGTACCGGGGTTTTGACCGCCGCCGGAGTTTGTGTATCATGTCGAGGCCGCGCTCAAAGCGCGCCCAGGCTTGTCCCGGTCACCATGCCCCGGGGGTGGCTCTCCTAGATGTTCTCAGACTTCCCTGTCCTCTACGTCGACGGTATCGTAAGGCGCACGCTTGTGTCGTGCATGGCCCTCGGCGTGGCCGCCGTTGCTGGGGGCCTCCTACTCAACCAGTGGCTGGCTGGCGCCGGTGTGGTGTTAGGCCTCGGCGGGGCGACGCTCAACCACCGGTTGTTCCAGGCCTCCACGGTCCGCCACATAGACAGTGAGGGCCACCTCGAAAAACGGCCTTACGCCGGGAGCGTCGCTGCCCGCCTGGGTGCCCTCACCGCCGTTGCTTTTGTGCTGCTGTTCTTCGTCGAGCCGATGGGCTTTGGCATGATCGGCGGCCTGGTCGCGTTCCAGGTCCTGCTCATGATGAACGCCCTAGGGGCCATGTGGTCCTACCACAAGCGCGAACTGGCCGGGTTGGCCACCGGCGTGGCCGGCCGCCCCGGTGCTCCCGCGGCACCCCTTGCCGGGGCTGGCGAGGGGCCTCTGGCTGGCCAAACTCCCGGAGGAGAGGCGGCTCGTAGTGCATAGCGCAGGGACCCTCCTCGCAGTGACGATACCGGTCGGGGACCATGTGAAGCGGGGTGTCGGGGGGTTCGTCTTCGACCTGGACACGATCTGGATGACCTTGATAGCGGGCGCAATCGTGGTCGGGCTGGGCTTCTACATGCGCTCCAAGCTGACCAGCGGGGTGCCCAACAAGGTCCAGGTGCTCTGGGAGCTGGTCATAGGCTGGGTGGGGGACCAGGTGGAGGCGGGCATGGGCCCCAAGTACCGACGCGCTGTGCCGCTCGGGGTCACGATCTTTTTGCTGATACTGGTGTGCAACTGGCTCGAGATCCTCCCCGGCTTCTGGCACAACACCGACTACCTCCCCGCTCCGACGGCTGATGCGAACTTGCCCTATGCAATGGCCCTGACGGTGTTCGTTGTGACCAACGTCGAAAGTTTGCGGGCCCGGGGGATCTGGGGCTACGTAAAGGGCTTTTTCGCGCGCCCCCGCTGGCTCGCGCCTATCAGGGTGATCGAGGAGCTCATGAAGCCCGTTACCCTGTCACTGCTGCTCTTCGGCAATATCTTCTCGGGGGGCATCATGGTCGCCCTCCTTTTGGCGTTCCCTATCTACTTTTTCCCCGCGACTATAGCGCTGTCAGTCGTGTGGAAGCTTTTTGACATGTTCATTGGCGCCATCCAGGCATTTATCTTTGCCTTGCTCACCATCCTTTATTACCAGTTCGCTGTTGCAGAAGAGGCTCACTAACCTAGGCCCAAAGGCCCAAAACAAAGCACAAGAGGAGAGGAAACACAACAAATGGCCGCAAGTATCGAGAAGGCCGTCGAGTTGGCAGGTGCGTTCGCGGGTGGTGGTTTGGCGCTCGGTGGCGGTGCCATCGGCGCCGCCGTCGGCGACGGCTTGGCCGGTAGCCAGACCATCGCGGGGATCGCGCGCCAGCCCGAAGTGCAAGGCCGCCTTTACTCGACGATGTTCTTAGTCGTCGGGCTCGTCGAAGCCATGTACTTCATCAACCTCGCCTTCACGGCGCTGTTCGTGTTCGTGCTCGCCAAGGGCTGAGTGCGAGGGGCCGCTCAGGTGATAGCGACTTCGAACTTCTTGGTGCCCAACGCGACGTTCATCGTCGAGCTGGTGATCTTTCTGATAGTGCTTGGCTTGCTGGCGAAGTACGTCTTGCCGTACGCCAACCGGGCCATGGAGGACCGCCAGCAAGCGGTCGCGCGCAACATCAGGGAGGCCGAAGAAGCCAAGGCGAGGGCAGTCCAGCTCGAGGAGCAGCGCGCCCACCAGCTTGCGCAGAGCCGCGAGGAGGCACGCAGGCTTCGTGACGAAGCGGCCAAAGTGGGCGAGCAGCTTCGCCAGGAGCTCCAAAAAAAGGGTGAAGAGGATTACCAAAGGCTTGTTGCGCGGGCCGGTGCTGACATTGAAGCTTCGCTTCGCAAGGCCACCGATGACCTCAGGGCCCAGATGAGCGAGCTGGTCGTCGCCGTTGTAGAGCGTGTGCTTGGCGAAGGCATATCGTTGAGCGACCAACAGCGCCTCGTCGACCAGGCCATAGCAGAGGTGGAGGCGTTGTCTTCGGCCGAGGCCGCGACCTCCGTTGCCGGCGCGAGCGCCCCGGCGGGGGGCGCTCGCAGCTAGTGGAGGAGGGGGGTAGGTAGGTGCAGGAGAAGGTGCTCGGGTACGCCGACGCGGTCTTGGAGGACCTCGGCCCTGCTGTGGCGCAAGCCGCAGCGGAACTTGAGGCCTTCGCAGGCCTTCTCCAAGCATCGAGCGAACTGCGTGGGGTGCTCGAAGGTTTTGCTGCTTCGGTGCCCGAGCGGCGCAGCATCTTGCGCGAACTATTGGAGGGCAAGATCGGGGCGCGAGTCGTCGACTTGGTCACCTTCGCGGTTCAAAGCGGGCCCGATGCAGACTACGCCCAGGACGTTGCGGGCGTTGTCGGCGCTGCAGTGGCCAAGCGCGATGGCCTGGTGCGCCTGGACGAGGGCCCGCTTGGGCGTACCGCTGCCGCCTTGCGCCTGGACGGCTACGCCACAGCGGTGCTCGCCGGTGCTGACCGCCGCCGCCTTGGAGAGGTCGAAGACGAGCTGTTCCGCTTCATGAGGACCGTCGACGCCAACGCGGACCTACTGGGTGCCCTCACGACTTCGGAGTTGCCCCCAGCGCTACGCGAGGGTGTGGTCCGCGACCTCCTCTCGCCGCGCGCGAGCACAGAATCAGTCCGTCTGGCTTGCTACGCCGCCCGTATAGGACGTCCCCGTGACTACCTCGTGTTACTAGATGCTCTGGTGGAGCGCGTCGCGAGCGAGGCCGAACGCCGGGTCGCAGACGTGCGCTCGGCGCTGGAGCTGACACCATCTCAGCGCGAGCGCTTGGCCGCTGCCATCAGCCGCTATACCGGTTACCAGGTTGAGGTGAGGGTAACCGAGGAGCCGTGGCTGCTCGGCGGCTTTGTTGCATATGTGGGCGACACCGTGGTCGACGCGAGCCTCCGCCAGCGCCTCCGCCAGGCCCGCGAGGTCTTCCTCGCCCCGCCTGGAGCGCCGGTGCCAACTGACGAGCGCGGCAGTTGAAAGCCGACCAGACAAGGGTAATGACAATGGTAATAAGGAAAGGGACACCGGCACCATGGCCGAACTCAGTATCAACGCTGCCGAGATAGCCGAGGTCCTCCGGCGCAACCTCGAGAACTGGAGCCCCGGGGTGAGCGCCGAAGAGGTGGGCCGCATCCGGGACGTGGGTGACGGGATCGCCCGCATCACGGGCTTGCCCAACGTCGCGGTAAACGAGATCCTCGAGCTCGAAGGCGGCCTCGAGGCGCTCGCCCTCAACCTCGACGAGGACACCATCGGGGCAGTGGTGCTCGGCGAATCTGCCGGCCTCGAGGAGGGCCAGCTCGCCAGGGCAACCGGCCGCATCCTGTCGGTGCCGGTCGGCGACGAGCTGCTTGGCCGTGTGGTCGACCCGCTCGGGCGGCCTATTGACGGGCTCGGGCCTATAGAGGCAAAGCTGACCCGCCGGTTGGAGATCCAGGCCCCGGGCATAGTGGCCCGCCAGCCCGTGAAGCAGCCTCTGCACACGGGGATAAAGGCGATCGACTCGATGACCCCGATCGGGCGAGGCCAACGGGAGCTCATCATCGGCGACCGCAAGACAGGCAAGACGGCGATTGCCGTCGATACGATCATCAACCAGCGCGGCGAGGGAGTGAAGTGCGTCTACGTGGCGGTAGGGCAAAAGGGCTCCACCGTCGCTCAGATAGTGGACACCCTGCGCGCCCACGGGGCACTCGATTACACTGTCGTGGTCAACTCGCCGGCCTCGGACCCGGTGCCGTTCAAGTACCTCGCACCTTACGCGGGCTGTGCTATGGGCACCCACTGGATGGACAACGGCCAAGACGCGCTGGTCATCTACGACGACCTTTCCAAGCAGGCCGAGGCGTACAGGACGCTCTCGCTCCTCTTGCGGCGCCCCCCCGGTCGGGAGGCGTACCCAGGCGATGTGTTTTACCTCCACAGCCGCCTCTTGGAGCGGGCCGCCAAGCTCTCCGACGAGCTCGGGGGAGGTTCGCTCACTGCCTTGCCGATCGTAGAGACCAAGGCCGGGGACATCTCCGCGTACATCCCGACAAACGTGATCTCGATCACTGACGGCCAGATCTTTTTGGAAACCGACCTTTTTTATGCTGGTGTCCGCCCAGCCATCAACGTCGGCCAGTCTGTGTCACGCGTAGGCGGCGCCGCTCAGATAAAAGCCATGCGGTCGGTCTCTGGTGCCCTCAAGATCAACCTCGCCCCGTACCGCGAGCTACAGGCGTTCGCGACCTTCGGCTCCGAGCTCGACCGCGTCTCGCGCGCCCAGCTCGAGCGTGGCGCGCGCCTCACTGAACTGTTGAAGCAGCCCCAGAGCTCGCCGGTGCCGGTCGAAGAGCAGGTGGTGGCAATATACGCGGGCACCAATGGGTTCCTAGACGACTTGGCGGTCGAGGACGTACGCCCCTTTGAGTCGGCGCTCGTGCAGTACTTGCGCACGACCGGTGCAGGCATTGTCGAGCGGATAAGAAAAGACAAAGACCTTCCGCCTCGGGAGGAGCTGGACAGGGCGATCGAAGAAGTAAAGAAGGGGTTCTCCACCCTAACGGTCCCCAGAGAGCCAGCGGTACAAGGCGCCGGTAGCGAAGGCAGGGCGGGCTAGGTGCCTGCTGGCCTGGAGAGGCAGCTGCGCCGGCGTATCCGCAGCGTCCAGTCGACCCAGAAGATCACAAGGGCGATGGAGCTCATCGCCGCGTCTCGGATCGCGCGCGCACAGCAGGCGATCACCGCCGCCGCCCCTTACGCTGAGCGCCTGCGCGACGTCGCTTCCGAGCTAGCCGCCGACCCCGAAGCCTCGGGCCACTGGGCCTTCGGTGGTGCCCCGCGCCCTGGCGGCGCCCAAGATAGCGAGGGGCGAGGCGCTGAGGGGGCCAACCAGAGCCAGGCGAGCAGGACAACGACCGTAGTCGTGATCGGGGCGGACCGTGGGCTCGCTGGGGCCTTTAATCTCTTTGTGCACCGGGCCGCTGACGAGCTCATAGCGAGGCTCTCTGCGCAGGGACAAGCACCTGCAGTTATAGTCGTGGGCCGCAAAGCCGTAAGCCACTTCCGCTCCTTTGGCCAGGGGCCCGTGGCTCATTTCGAAGGCTTTGCCGACCATCCGGGTTTTGATGACGCTCGACGCGTGGTGGCTGCGGTCTCTGCTCAACTGCAGGCCAGTGCCGGCTCGGTGTACGTCGTG
>JAMDDF010000117.1 GCA_023489205.1 Actinomycetota bacterium
CCCCCGAGGACTTCGACTGGGCCAAGGTCGCGCCTCACTTGCGACCGGCGCTAGCGGTGGTGGGCTCCAAGGGCGAAGTCCTCGCCGTTGCCAAGTCGCCCTCGCAGCTCATTGAGCAATTGTCGCCTCAGTTCGCACGGGCGCTGGTGGAAGCGGCCTCGAAGACGGACCTTGGCTGGGGCCCTCTCGCCAAGCGGGCGGCCACGTGGGAGTTCGGGGCGCTCCCCAGGGTTTTCGAGGTTGACTGGCAAGGGCGTCGGCTCCGGGGGTTCCCCGCTCTTGTCGACGAGGGTACCGAAGTTAGGGTCTCCATGTTCGCTGATGAGGTGTCCCAGGCGGCGGCCATGCTGGCCGGCACGCGCCGGTTAGTGCTGCTCGACCTGGATCGCCGGGCCAAGCTGGTCACGACTTTTGAACGTTTGGTCGATAACCGCACGCGCCTCGCCCTGGCCGCGCTCGGAGGCTTGAGCTATCGTTCAGCACGTGAGCTAGCAAGTGACGTCTTGGCCAGTGCCGTGGACCGAGTGGTCGCCGACAACGGCGGCCCTGCCTGGGACGCCGAGAGCTTTGAGGCACTCCTAAAGGCGCTGCGGCGCGACCTCGACCGCGTGGCCCGCCCCGCCCTCGCCAGCGCGGCCCGAATTAGCGTGGAGCTTGCGCACCTGCAACGGCGCATCGACCAGCTGGGCGGTCGCACTAAGCAGCTTTCGCTTTCCCTAGCCGACGCGCGCCGCCACCTGGCTGGCTTAGGAGCAGGACATTTCGTCAGCCGGGCTGGGCTTGGAGGCCTTGGCGACCTTGAGCGGTACCTGGCGGCGCTTGGTAAGCGGCTGGAAAAGCTGCCGTCCGACCCGCACAGGGACGCGATCTTGACCGAAAGGATCCAGGGGCTCGAACGTCAGTTTGATAAGGCCCTTTCATCCTCAAGGCGCGGCGCTCAGGCGGAAGGCATCGAAGGTCTTAGGCCGATGCTGGAGGAGCTCCGGGTCAGCTTCTTCGCCCAGTCGCTCGGCACGAAGTTCCCCGTTAGCGAAGAGCGTTTCTTGCGCGCTCTTGCCGAGCGGCGCGAAGCGGCCGGCCTCGCGTAGGGACCCCAAACGTTGCCGTTTGTGCCCGCGCGACCAAGAAAGGCTTGTCTGGTGGGGCCACAGGGCTTATAGTGGGTCGCCGTGGAAGGCCAGGGAGCAAATTCCCATAGGCGGCGGACGAGCTGAGCTGGTGACCCGGTGGACTTCGATGGCCATTTCGAGCACTTGCTGGATCCCAAGGGCAGGGTCGTCATGCCGGCGCGCCTTCGTAGCGGGTTCGCGACCAGGAAGGCGTACGTGACGGCTTACCCGGGCGAGTGCCTGGCTGTTTGGGCCCCCGACAGCTACGAACACGTGTACCTAGCCTTTGCTAGAAGGATCCAAAGGACTAGGCCCGACATGTCGCTCGCCTTGACTTCCCACTCTGAGGAGGTCGAGCTCGACGCGCAGTGGCGGCTCAGCGTCCCGCCGGTGCTCATCGACTACGCCAAGCTCGAGCTCAACAAGCCGCTCATCGTGGCCGGCAACCTCAACCACATCGAGCTGCTGTCTTTTGAAAAGTGGGCTGAGCGGACCGATCGCCCTCTGCAAGAGCTCAAACAGGCCACGAGTGAGCTCTTTTCGATGCTTTTCTGCGATGGCGGTTCAGGTGAAGACCTGTCCTCGCCTGTTCTATCGACACCCGAGCCCGTCGGCAAAGACGCCCTGGCGGGTGCACCCGCGCCGTCGGGGGTGCCCTGATGGACGTCGCTTTGATTTCTCCGAGGGCATATGCGCAGCCCCTTGACCAGCAGGGCCGGGGTCCCCTTCTCCACCTACCCAGTCCCATGCCACCGGGGAGAAATCCCGGGGCAACGCTGGCCGAGGGGCTGCGTATGGGCCTTTGGGAACAGCCTCACGGCGTTGGTGAGCCTACGCCCCCGGGTGCAGGATTGGCACGCCTCGGCCTTGGCCCAGCTGGCGGCCCAGCTGGCTCCGAGGCGCTTCCATGGAGCGGTGACGGGCCTGGTGGTGACGGGCCAGTTGAGGAACCTTCGTTTGAGCACAAGCCCGTGATGGTTGACGAGGTCCTGCAGGTTTTTGCAGCTGCGCCAGACGGCGTTTTGCTGGACGCCACGGTTGGAGGTGGTGGGCACGCCCGTGCCCTCCTCGGCGCCTTGCCCGGGTGTCGGCTGATAGGTCTCGACCGGGACCCTCTTGCGGTGGGGGCCGCCAAGGGAGCACTCAGCGCCTTTGGGGAGCGAGCCACCGTGCTAAAGGCACGCTTTGCGGAGCTGACGCGCGTGCTCGACGAGCTTGAGGTCGGGCGACTGGCGGGGGTGCTGTTCGACCTCGGGGTCAGCTCGGCACAGCTCGACCGCCCCGAGCGCGGATTTTCGTACCGCTTTGACGCGCCGCTCGACATGAGGATGGACCAAACCGAGGGGGCGAGTGCTGCAGAGCTTGTCAACTCGGCCACGCCCGAGCAACTCGCCGAGCTCTTTGCCTTGCACGGGGAGGTCGGCTTCGCACGCCGGATCGCCGCGGCCATTGTTGGCGCACGCCCCGTCGTGACCACCTCGGAGCTGGCCGAGGTCGTGAGCAGCGCTGTCCCAGCTGCGGCGAGACGGAGAGGGCACCCGGCCAAAAGGGTGTTCCAAGCCTTGCGAGCTGCGGTCAATTCCGAGCTGGAGCAGTTACCCGAGGCGCTTGACAGGGCCATTGCGCGCCTAGCCCCCGGGGGACTGGTAGTGGTTATTTCTTACCACTCGGGCGAAGACCGCATCGCCAAGCAACGGCTCGTTGAAGCCGCAACAGGTGGTTGCCAGTGCCCGCCGGGGCTGCCGTGCATGTGCGGGGCGGTCCCGACCGTCCGGCTTATCACAAGAGGGGCCCGCAAGCCGACGCCAGCCGAAGTCCTTGCCAACCCGCGTTCCCAAAGCGCGCGGTTGCGGGCTGCTCAGGCCCTGGGGAGCGCGACGGGCACGGCCACAGGGCACACGGGAAGAAGGCCTACGTGACGCCGGCCGAGCCGACCACCATGGCAGAGCGCGTCGCGCCGGGCGCAGCGTTGCCTGGCGAGCTGGCCGATGAGGACCGCTTCAGCTCTCTGGGACCAGCTCCTCGACCAGGGGAGCCTTTTGAGCCAGGGCCCCCTGAGCGCCACCTGCGCCTCGTGCCCCCCAAGGCCAGGCGCCGGCTTTCGGGCAGGTCGCTGCTCTACGGCTTCGTTGCCGGCCTGGTCGCGGTTGGTTTCGGGTTGGTCGCTCTGCACGTGGTGATCGCCGAGGTGCAGTTCAAGCTGGACAGCCTCCAACAAAAGGCGGCCAGTTACCAGGAGCGCTATGAGAAGCTGCGCCTTAGCGTTGCAGAGGACGAAGCACCGGCGCGCATTGTCCGGGTCGCGACCGAGAGCGGCTTACGCCAGCCCGCCTCCGTCACCTACCTCCCGGCACCGCCAAGGAGCCCGGGGTCCCAAGGCCAGGCAGCGAGCAGGCTCGCACCGGGCAGTTCTGGCCAGTCCCGCTCTGGCCAGTCAGGCAGCTCAGACGTGGTGCCTGCCCCCGCTGGTCCAGGCGACTGGCCCGGCGTCAAGCCCTACCTGGACCCCACCCCATGACTGCTGCTGGGCGGACGCCCCCAACGCGCCCCAAGCGGCCCCGTCGGCACCCCAAACGGAGCGCCTGGCGCTACGCGGTAGCGATGGGCACGATGACGGCCTGCCTCGGGGCGATCTGTGTGCGCCTGTTTTTCGTGCAGGTGGTGCACGCTGCCAATTACCAGGGCGCAGCCGAGTCGGAGTACTTGCAAAAGATCTCCTACCTGGGCGAAAGAGGCGAGATCTTGGACCGGAACGGCGACGTGCTCGCAATGTCGGTCCCGTTGACGACTATTTACGCGGACCCCTACCAAGTCACCAACCCGCACAGCGAAGCGTCTGCCCTTGCTAGCGCCCTGGGCCTGCCCGAGCCCACGCTCCAAGGCGAGCTGTCCGAGGCTAGCGGTTTTGTCTACCTGGCTCACACGGTGCCCGACCCCGAAGCCAGCGAGGTTAAAAAGCTCATGGGTGAGGGCTTGTTGCCGGGCGTCTACACGATGCAGCAGTCGAAGCGCTTCTACCCGGCGGGCCAGCTGGCCAAGCCGTTGCTCGGGACGGTGGGGGCGAGCGGGCAAGGCCTGTCGGGGCTCGAGTACAAGTACAACAGCCTCCTGAGCGGCAAGCCAGGCGAGCTGGTCGAAGAGGTGGCCCCCGGTGGCCAGATCCCTGGGGGGGTGCGTCAGTACCGGGCCCCTGTCCCGGGCGACGACCTGGTCCTCAGCCTCGACGAGCCCCTCCAGTACGATGCCGAAGAAGACCTCGCCCGCACTCTCATAGCCTCGCGCGGCCAGTACGGCATGGCGCTCATTATGGACTCAAGGACTGGGGACCTCCTGGCAGTGGCCCAGGAAAGCATGCGGAGCGCTTCAGATCCCGCAACCTTGCGCGAACAGCCGGCTCTACCTGTGTGGTTCGTCCCCTACACGAGCTCGGGGACGCCCGAGCAGCTCTCCCACGTAGCGTTGGAGAACGCCCAGCCCGTCGAGTCCCCGACAGCAACTGCGTTCACCAGCGTCTACGCACCCGGGTCGGTCGAAAAGCTCGTCACGATGTCGGCAGCGCTACAAAGTGGCGTGGTGACCCCATATACCAAGGTCCAGATCCCCAACTCCATAGACGTGGCTGGCACCACCATCAACGACGCTTGGACACACCCGACTCTTGACTGGTACCCCTCCAATATCATCGCTCACTCCTCAGACATTGGGACATTGGAGATCGCACAGCGGCTCGGGTTGGCGAAGTTGCTCTCTTATATAAAGGCCTTTGGCATAGGCCAGGTGAGCGACATCGCTTTCCCCGGCGAGTCCGCCGGTCTCGTGCCGTTCTTGCCGTCGCAGTGGTCCGGTACCACCATCACGATCTCCTATGGCGAAGGCATGGACGTGACAGCGATCCAGATGCTCGACGCCTACAACACGATCGCCAATGGGGGGGTGTACGTCTCTCCCAAGCTGGTGACTGGCTACATCGGCCCAAAGGGACATGAGCACTTGTTCCATTACCCGGCGCCACGGCGTGTAGTGAGCGAGAAGGTGGCCCACGAGATGACCTCGATGCTTGAGGGCGTCGTGACGGTGGGCACGGGGCAGGCGGCAAGCATCGAGCCTTACACTGTCGCCGGTAAGACCGGCACCTCTCTTATCCGTAAGCCAGGCGGCGGCCACTATAGCGGTTACTTCACGTCGAGCTTTGCTGGCTTCGTACCAGCCGAGGACCCCCAAGTAACAATAATGGTAGTGGTTGCTGGGACGATCTGGTACGGGGCCGAAGCCTCGGCACCGGTGTTCGCCATGTTGGCGCGCGACACGCTACAGCGTTTGCGTGTCCCGCCAGCCAAGCACCTAGCAGCCACGTTTTGGGGCCCACCGGCCACGCCTTATGGGGCGGAGGGGGTTGCTGCTGGAGGGCTGGTCCTGCCCGGGATGGGCGGTACGCCAGACGTGCAGGTGGGCACCAGCTCCGGCGGCGCTCAGGCCGGGCAGGGCACGGGCGTGCTCCACTAGGGTCGGGGGGGAGCTTGACCGGCCTTGGTGACGCTGAGGTCTTAGAGCGCTCACCGGGCGCACCCTGTGGAGAGCCGGCACTGTCGCACTGGACGCCCGGCCCCGAGGGTGGCCCAAAGGTGGTCGACCTCGTCATGTCGTCGCTCGAGGTGACCCCTGGTGCCCTGTTTGCCTGCGTGCCAGGAGCGCACGCCGATGGCCACGACTACGCAACCGACGCTGTCGAGCGGGGCGCCGTCGGCCTCGTGTGCGAGCGGCCCCTCAACGTCGGCGTGCCCCAGGTCGTCCTCCCCTCCGTCCGGCGCGCACTGGGGCCGCTCTCCGCGGCCTTGTGGTCGTTCCCCTCAGCTCACATGAACGTGGTGGGCGTCACGGGCACCAACGGCAAGACGACGACTTGTGCCCTGCTCGCCTCGATCTTTCGCGCGGGCGGATGGCCCAGCGCTGTGATCGGCACGCTTTCGGGGTCCCGCACCACGCCTGAGGCCCCCGTATTGCAGCGCACGCTCGCGAGCTTCCGTGATGCTGGCGTGGTCGGGGTCGCCATGGAGGTGTCCTCGCACGCCCTCGCCCAGCACCGGGAGAGCGGGACGGAGTTTGCTGCGGCGGTGTTCACCAACTTGAGCCAGGACCACCTCGATTACCACGGGACGATGAAGGCCTATTTCGAAGCGAAGGCGGCCCTGTTTACCCGTGGCCACGCCCGCTTGGCCGTAGTCAACCGGGCCGACACTTGGGGCGCGAAGCTGGTCGACCGCCTGTCAAGTTCTGGGCCGCCACAGGCGACCTGTAGCGGCCTCGACAGGGTCGTTACCTATGCACCTGAGGACGCGACGCAAGTCGTAGGGCTGTGGGCCGACGGGGTGAGGCGGACGTCTTTTGTATGGCGAGGGGACCGCTTGGTGCTCCCCATGGCGGGGGCCTTCAACGTGGCCAATGCCGTTGCTGCGGCTACGGTGGCGGAGGAGCTCGGGCTCAGCCGTGAGGCGGTCCGTGAGGGCCTAGCGTCGGTGCCCCCTGTGCGGGGGCGCTTCGAGCTCATAGACGAGGGCCAGCCCTTTGCGGTCGTAGTGGACTATGCCCACACGCCGGCCGCGCTGAGCGAGGCTCTCGGGGCAGCGCGCGAGCTCGCCACAGGTGCCGGCGAAGTGGCCGGCGGCCCTGGGTCCCTGACGAGGTCCCCTCGGGGAGCGCTGCGTCGTGAAGCAAAAGTGGACGCAAAAGTGGACGCAAAAGTGATAGTGGTCTTTGGGGCGGGTGGCGAGCGCGACCCCGGCAAGCGGCCCCTAATGGGCCGCATCGCGAGCCGGCTGGCTGATACCGTCGTGGTGACCTCGGACAACCCGCGCAGCGAGCCGCCGCTTTCCATCATTGACCAGGTGCTAAGCGGTGCCGAGGGACATCTTGTTGTAGAGCCTGAGCGCGCTCGGGCCATCGAACGTGCCCTTCACATGGCACGCCCCGGCGACGTGGTCTTAATAGCCGGGAAGGGCCACGAGAGCGGTCAGGACTTCGGCACTCACGTCGAGCCTTTCGACGACGCCGAGGTGTCGCGTGCAGCCCTCAGAGCTAGCTTCGGCGGGCCAAGGCCTGCTGTCGAGGCCCGTGGTGGCGCTGGGGGAGCTGAGGGGTGAAGGACCTTCTCATAGGGGCCGGCGTCGCCTTATTGGTGGCGATCCTCGGCACCCCCTTGCTCATCAACGAGCTTCGGGTGCGTGGCATCGGCCAACCGATACGCGAGGAGGGGCCGGCGGGGCATTTCTCCAAGGCGGGGACGCCGACGATGGGCGGCCTCGCCATCATGGCAGCAGCACTCGTCGGCTATGGGGTGGCGCATGTCTCCACGACTTTTACCGATCGCGGCATTGTGGGCATGCTGACTATTTGCGCAGCGGCCTTCGTAGGCTTCATCGACGACTGGCTGAAAGTGACTCGTCAGCGGAGCCTTGGGCTCAACAAGCGTGCCAAGATCGCTGGTCAGCTGATCGTGGCGCTGGGCTTTGCCTTGGTGGCGATCTACTGGTTGAAGGTGAGCACGTATCTGTCGTTCACGCGCTATGACTCGCTCCACCTCCAGCTTGGCAAAGCGGGCTGGATCGTGATGGCTGTCTTTTTCATCGTGGGTGGTACCAACTCGGTCAATCTGACCGACGGTCTTGACGGGCTGGCTTCGGGGTCCTCAGCGTTTACATTCGCCGCCTTCACGGTGATCGGGTTTTTTCAGGTGAGGCATATGAACCTTTACCGCAACCCCGCGTCGCTCGACGAGGCGATCATGGCCGCTTCTTTGATCGGCGCGTGCGCTGGGTTCCTTTGGTGGAACGCAGCACCGGCCCGGATCATCATGGGTGACACTGGTTCGCTCGGCATCGGTGCCGGAGTCGCGGTCCTTGCGCTCCTAGAGAACGTCGACCTGCTGCTGCCGGTCATCGGGGGTCTCTACGTGATCGAGGCCCTCTCGGTCATCATCCAGGTGGCGAGCTTCAGGCTCTTTGGGCGCAGGGTGTTCCGCATGGCCCCGGTGCACCACCACTTCGAACTGGCGGGTTGGCCCGAGACCACGGTCACAGTCCGGTTTTGGATCCTCTCCGGGCTGTGCACGGCGCTGGCGCTCGGTGTGTTCTACGCGGATTTCCTCGCCCGTGGCGGGGCGACATGAGTGGGGCCCGACATGAGCGGGCCCGGGCCGTGGGGGCCTAGGTGGGGCTGCGCGGCCATAGCCAGATAAGGAGGTTTCCTAGGTGAGCGATGTGCCACCCTTTGGTGGGCCCACAAGTAATCCCATAAGTAATGGGGCCACAAACCTAACCGGGCCAGCTGCCTCGGAGGCACCGGTAGCGCAAACTGTGACGTCGGGCCGGCTCGACTATCGTCTCTTTTTGGTCCTCGTGGTCACATTGTGCCTAGTGGGCCTCTTGGCGGTGTTGTCCGCTTCGTCTGTCGCGAGCCTCCAGGTTTACGGGGACCCCTGGTATTACTTCGAGCATCAAGGCGCGTACCTAGTGCTCGGTGGGCTGGCATTTTTTGTTGCTCAACGCATGAAGATGTCTTTTTGGCAGCGCATGGCTCGTCCGCTGCTAATCTTTTCCGCACTCGCACTGGTAGCCGTGCTCGTCCACGGGCGCAGTGCCGGGGGTGCGTCACGCTGGATCGGCTTGGGCCCAGTGGAGTTCCAGCCCTCCGAACTGGCCAAGCTGGCTGTCGTAATCTTCGCGGCCGACGTGGTTGCGCGGCGCGAAGGCAAGGGGAGCTGGGGTTACCGGGCTGGCCCAGTGCTCGGCGTGTTGGTCTTCTTCGGGCTCCTCATCATAAAGCAGCCTGACCTAGGTACGGCCGTAGTGGTATGCGCCATAGGGCTTGCTGTGCTGTTCGCGGCGGGGCTGCCTCTCAGCTGGCTAGGGGTGGCGGGCGCGCTGGCAACCCTTGGTGGGGTGGGGCTTGCCCTCAGCGCGCCTTACCGTATGGCACGCCTGACCTCCTTCCTCCACCCTGGTGCAGACGCCACCACCAGCGGTTACCAGTCGTTACAAGGCCTCATGACCTTGGCGACCGGCCACTTAACGGGTGCCGGCATTGGCCAAAGCCTGGCGAGCTGGGGCTACTTGCCCAACCAGTACACCGACTTCATATATGCCGTAATCGGCCAGGAGACAGGTCTTGTCGGTGCCACCATCATCCTTGTCCTGTTCGCTGCGATCGGCTGGGTAGGTACCAGGATCGCTTGGCGAGCTCCCAGCACCTTCGAGAGCCTGGTCGCGGTGGGCGTCACGGCGTGGTTGGTGCTACAGGGGATCGTGAACGCCGGTGCTGTTGCCGCGGTCCTGCCCGTTACCGGCGTGCCTCTGCCGTTTGTCTCCTACGGAGGGAGTTCTTTGATTATAGACCTGTTTGCTTCGGGCCTCCTCGCCAACGTCGCTCGCCGCTCGGCCACGCTGCCTGCGCCGGAGCTAAGGGCCGGGAGCCTGGAAGGCTTGAGAGGCGCAGGCTCCGGCACTGTGGCGGCTTCATAAACATGGGCTTCATAAACATGGGCTTCATAAACATGGGCTTCATGGACATGGGCTTCATGGACATGACAGCGGTACCACTAAGCTCCTTGGCGCCCTTGACCAGGCGGTCGTCCAACGGGCGGGCCTGGGCAGTCATCGCAGGCGGAGGGACTGGGGGCCACATTTACCCTGGGGTAGCGCTAGCCAAAGAGTTGGTAAAGCGGGGTCAGGACCCTGGATCCATCCAGTTCGTGGGTTCGCGGCGGGGCCTGGAGTCAAGGACGCGAGCTACAGGGGAGTTCCCGACAACCCTGCTCCCAGGGCGCGGCTGGCAGCGTGGCCGACAGGTAGGCAGCGTCATCGCCAACGCAGGGGCGTCGGCCGATGCCGCTGCAGCCGTAGGTGTCGCGACTGCGCTGTTTTCCCGGTGGCGACCGGCGGTGGTGGTGTCCTTCGGGGGTTATGCGAGCTTCCCTTGCGTGGTTGCTGCCACCGTTTGGAGGGTGCCAGTGGTCGTAGTCAACCTGGACTCCGTACCTGGCCTCGTGAACCGTTTAGCGGCGAAGGTCGCGGTGGCTAGCGCCGAGGGCGTCCGGGGCCAGCCCGCCCCCCGAACTGGGCTTTTGCACCGTCGGCCCCGTCGCTCGGTGTACACAGGCGTCCCGGTCCGCCCTCAGATGGTGTCCATAGACCGCAGCCCCGAGGGCCGCCGTAAGGCGCGCGCCCGCCTCGGCATGCCGGCCGACGCTACGGTCGTGGCGGTCTGCAGCGGATCCCTAGGTGCGCGGCGGGTCAACGAGGCCACTGAGCGCCTGGCAGAGCTGTGGGCGCGTCGCGACGGCGTGGTACTGCGCCACGTGGTAGGCCGGCGGGACTGGCAGCGTTTTGCCCAACCGTCGCCTTCGGCCAGCTCCGAGCCCTCGGGAGCCGGCGGGCTGGTTTACCAGGTGGTCGAGTACGAGGAGGACATGGCGAGCCTTTACGCCGCCGCAGATGTCGTGGTGGCGCGCTCGGGTGCCAGCTCGGTCGCCGAGCTGGCCCTGGCGGGCCTTCCCTCCGTCCTCGTCCCACTGCCAGGCGCTCCCGGTGACCATCAGGGAGCAAACGCCCGTGCGATGGCCCGTGCGGGGGGTGCGGTCGTGGTGGACGACGCCGAGCTGGACGGCGCCCGCCTTGGAAAGGAGCTAGACGACTTGCTCTCGCGCCCAGAGCGGCTAGCGCGTATGGGGGGAGGCTGCTAGGTCCCTGGGCGGCCGTCCGCAGCGAGCGACCTCGCCGACCTCGTCGAGGTTTGTGCCAAGGGCTCTGGGGTGCCACGAAGCCTGGTGGGCAAAGCTGCACCCAGCGGGGAGCCGGTGGCCAAGCGAGCGCCCAATGGCTGAAAAGCGCACGTCTTTGGACCTGTCGGTGGGCCATAGGCGGATCCATATCGTGGGCGCCGGCGGCGCCAACATGAGCGCTTTGGCCACCGTGCTAGCCGAGATGGGCCACGAGGTCTCTGGCAGCGACCAGCAAGCCTCGCCGGCCCTTTCGCGCCTGGCCTCCTGTGGCGTACGTACCTTTGTCGGCCACCACAGGGCAAACCTCGGCAAGTCAGAAGTCGTGGCCTTCTCGGCTGCAGTGGGACCAACCAACGTCGAGCTTGTCGAGGCGCGCAAGCAAGGCCTAGTGGTCCTCACACGCTCAGAGCTTGAGGCGGCGATTTGCCGACTTCGCCGCAGCGTGGCTGTGAGCGGCACCCACGGCAAGACCACGACGACAGCCATGCTCGCGGCTGTGCTCGAGGGTGCTGGGACTTCCCCTAGCTTCCTTGTGGGCGGAGAGCTCGCGGGAGGCCGTCCGGGCGCGCGATGGGGGAGGGGCCAGTGGCTGGTGGTGGAGGCGGACGAGTCGGACGGCACGTTCCTGCGACTGCCAGCTGAGGCCGTGATAGTGACGAGCGTGGAGGCTGACCACCTTGACTACTTCGGTGACCTCCCGGCTTTGGAAGCGGCGTTCGCCAAGTTCGTCGCGCAGGCGCCAGGGCCCAAGGTGGTTTGCGTCGACGACCTCGGCGCGGCGCGTGTGGTGGCCAAGTCGGCAGGCCTACCCGGGCTCGTCACATACGGGAGAGCGGAGGCTGCCTCCTATGCCGTGAGCGGGGTCGAGCTATCGGCCAGCTCGTCACGCTTCATCGTGAGCCGCCGGGACAACCCGTCTGCTCGGGGCAATAGCCTTGGGGTTTTTACCCTCGGGGTCCCAGGGCTGCACAATGTCCTTGACGCGACGGCCGCTATCGCGATGGCCGACCAACTCGGCATCGACTCGGGTGCGTCTCGCACCGCACTAAGCACGTACCGGGCCGTTGCCAGGCGGTTCCAACTGCGGGGCGAGGTGGGGGGCGTAAGCTACGTTGACGACTACGCGCACAACCCCGGCAAGGTCGCAGCCGCGCTCGCTACAGCGAGGCAGGGTGGCTGGCGCCGGGTCGTGGCGGTGTTCCAGCCCCACCGCTACAGCCGGACTGAGGCGCTTTGGCAAGAGCTAGGACAGGCGTTGGCTGCTGCGGACATCGTGGTGGTGACGGGCGTGTACGCTGCTGGCGAGCCCCCCCGCCCCGGTGTGAGCGGCCGCATGGTTGCCGACGCTGCGAGGAGTGCCCGCCAGGGCCTGGCGGTCTACTACGAAGAGGACCGCCGCGCCCTCAGCGCGCTCGTGGCGGGGCTCCTGGCACCGGGTGATTTGTGCCTGACGATGGGGGCGGGCGACTTGAACCTCCTACCCGACGACTTGATGGCACGGCGACTGGAAACCACGACTGGTTAGGGAGGAAGCGGAGCCATGAACGAAACGCTGTTGCCGCCGCCGAGTCCGCCCACAGGAGGGCGGCCCCGTGTCGACCCCCGCTTTAGGCGCCGCTGGGCCGAGGCGCGCAGGGAGGAGGGCCGCCGGCGCCTGAGGGTGCTGATCGGCGTCTTCGGGGCACTATGTGTGTTTGGGGCTGGGGTTGGCGCGCTCCATTCCCCCCTCTTTGCCGTGCGCCACGTCGAGGTCAAGGGCAACGCGCACACTTCGCGCGCACAGATCCTTCGCGCCGCTCGGCTGGAGGTCGGTAGGACCCTCATGATCAGCGCGGGAGGCGAGAAGGCAGTGAAGGCGGTTGACGCTTTACCCTGGGTGCGCGACGTGTCGTTCGCACGCCGCTGGCCTTGGTCGCTCGTGGTCACAGTGCAAGAGCGCGCTCCGGCGGCCCTTGTTAAGACGGGCGAGGGGGGGGTTGACGTCGGGGACAGCACCGGGCCGGGTGCTTGAGGTGTTGCCAGCGCGCAGCGCACCAGGTTTGCCACTGGTGTACGGCGCCGCGAGCGCCCCGCCCGGCCAGGACCTTGCGCCTAGGGCGCCCACTACCGCGGCCGAGCTCCACGAGCTGCTGGTCGCAGCGGCTGCTACGCCAAGAACCTTGGCAAGGCTGCCTCTAGAGCTGCTTTACTCCCGAGCCGATGGGCTCGTAGCGCAGGTACCGGGCACTCGCGCAACGGTGGTGCTCGGTGCCGGCAGCGACCTGTCTTACAAGCTGGCAGTGTTAGCAGAGCTCGTGCAGCGTGTGAAGCTATCGGGCTACTCCCTCGTGGACCTGACTGTGCCAGAAAGCCCCGCTCTCACACCGGCCGGTGGGTAACTGCATGCCGGCTCGCATGAGCGTGGGACGTAGGCTCAGGCCGACCACAACCAAGGTCACTTGATCGCCAAGTGGCACTGGCAGTAACGTCTTATAAACCATGGCTAGAGGTTGAGCAACCTTAACCCTCTACTTTAGGCCTACGGTTAGCCCCTAGCCAAATCCTAGGAAGGTGCAATGGCCGCTTCAGCGCAAAATTACATAGCCGTCATCAAGGTGGTGGGCATCGGCGGCGGCGGCGTCAACGCGGTCAACCGGATGATCGATGCCGGCCTCAAGGGTGTGGAGTTCATCGCCGTCAACACCGACGCACAAGCTCTTCTCATGAGCGACGCCGATGTGAAGCTCGATATAGGCCGACAGCTGACGCGCGGCCTGGGCGCCGGCAGCGACCCCGAGGTCGGTCGGTTGGCGGCGGAGGAGCACAGAGAAGAGATCGAAGAGGTCTTGAAGGGCGCAGATATGGTGTTCATCACGGCGGGCAAGGGCGGTGGGACGGGGACCGGAGGAGCACCGGTAGTCGCAGAGCTCGCCAAAGAGGCCGGGGCGCTCACGATCGGGGTCGTGACACGGCCGTTCTCTTTCGAAGGACGCCGCCGGTCCCTCCAGGCAGAACAGGGCATCCAACGCCTAAAGGAGAAAGTGGACACGCTCATCGTGATCCCCAACGACAGGCTCCTAGCGGTCGCCAACAACAAGACCACCATGGTCGGGGCCTTCAAGATGGCTGACGAGGTGCTGCTGCACGGGGTCCAGGGCATTACGGACCTGATAACCACGCCGGGGCTAATAAACACTGACTTCGCCGACGTGAAGGCGGTCATGACCAACGCTGGTACCGCGATCATGGGTATCGGGACGGCTTCAGGCGATGGCCGGGCGCCGGCAGCGGCGAACATGGCGGTGACCTCCCCACTGCTCGAAGCTTCGATCGAGGGCGCGCGAGGTATCTTGCTCAACATCGCCGGCGGCCCGGACCTCGGCCTTTTCGAGGTCAACGAGGCGGCGGAGATCATCCACGCAGCGGCCCACCCGGACGCGAACATCATTTTTGGCCAGGTGATCGACGAAGGGATGGGGGACGAAGTGCGGGTGACGGTGATAGCGGCCGGTTTCGACCGCTGGGACGGTACCCCTGAGAAGCCAAACGAGGAACCTGAGCACCAAGAGCCGGCGCATCGTTCTATCGGTTTGGCGGACGCGGAGGCGGACATGGTACATGGCGGGCTAGGCCTAGGAGACGAGGACGACTTCGACGTCCCTCCGTTCCTCAGGTAATGCCCAGGCGGCTCCAGGCACTGCTGACCGCTCTGGGCTAGTGGACCCGTTTACCTGGTCGGCAGTTTTGCCAGGTGGGGTCCTGGTGCGCTCGTTCAGCCGCCTAGCGGGCGATTTTTCTGACGGTGAAGGGCTCATCAGGGCGCACCCCCAGCTTGTACAGGTGCCTTGTACTTGGCTTAGGCAGGTGCACGGGGCGCGAGTGGCCCTCGTGGAGGAGCCTGGGGGGTGCCAGGGAGCTGAAGCCGACGCTGCTGTGACGGCATGCCGTGGGGCAGCGTTGGCAGTGATGAGCGCGGATTGCGCTCCCGTGGCACTGTCCTCCCCCGAAGGAGTAGTAGGCATCGTCCATGCCGGGTGGAGAGGCTTGCTGGGCGGGGTGGTGGAGGCAGCGGTGGGGGCTATCTGGGACCTCGGGGCGCGGGAGGTGTTTGCTGCGCTTGGACCGTGCATATGGCCGCACGCTTATGAATTCTCCCCCGGGGACCTCGAGGTGCTAGCGCAGCGCCTCTCTCCAGGCGTTCGCGCTACCACTTCGAGCGGGCACCCTGCGCTGGACTTGCCGGCGGCAGTTGGCGCGGCCCTTGAGCGCTCCGGGGCGTCGTTGGTGGCTGTGTCGCAGACCTGTACCCATTGCTCGCCCGTGCATTGGTCGTGGCGGGCGCGCTCGGACCGAGGGCGCCAAGCAACGGTGGTGTGGACTCCTCCTTGGTAGCTGCCCGCCTGGCAGCCGTGCGCGAACGCATAGAGCTCGCTCGTGGCGCGCCAGGTGCCGTCACCGTGGTGGCCGTCACCAAGGGTTTCGGCCCCGAGGCCATCGGGGCCGCTGTCGCTGCAGGTCTGTTGGACATCGGTGAGAACTATGGCCAGGAGATGTTGGCCAAGGTGGGTGCTGTGCCGTCAGGGGTGCGCTGGCACTTCTTGGGCGAGCTGCAACGCAATAAGTTGGCGCGGCTCGCGCCGCACGTACACCTCTGGCATGGTCTGGACCGCGAGGCAGAGGCGCTGGCGCTGGCGCGCATCAAGCCTGGAGCAGCGGTGCTGGTAGAGGTGCGTGCTAGCCCTGGGCCGGGCGCTAGCGAGCAGGTCAGGCCGGGTGCCAAGGCGGAGGAGGTCCCAGCGTTGGTGTCGGTCGCGCGCGCGGCGGGCCTCTCGGTAAGGGGCCTGATGACCCTTGGCCCGAGGGGTGCACCAGCGCCAGAGGTCGCTCGCCATTTCGCCTTGGTTGCACGCCTCGCCGTGGACCTCGGTCTAAGCGAATTGTCTATGGGGATGAGCGCCGATTTCGAACTTGCCGTGGGCGAGGGTGCCACCATCGTGCGTCTCGGGCAGGCCCTGTTCGGCCCGCGGCCAGCCAGGGGCGGGTGAGCCTGTAGTGGAGGACCAGGGCCTTGGGTACGAAATGGCCACTTCAACCGCGGCGCTAACAGTGGGGCTAGGCTGTTAACAAGGAGGATCTATGCCGGGTACGGGCAAGAAGATGTTGATGTGGCTCGGCTTGGCCGATGCCGAGGAGTACGAGGACTACGAGCCTTACGAGGAGGCGCCTGCCCCTCCGGCGCCGCGACGGGCACCCGAAATGGCTGAGCCGGCACCTCAGGTGTCACCTGCGGTGCGGACTCTGCCTCGTGAAGACGGCGCGACCATCAACTTGAGGCCTATGCCCACGCCGCTGCGCCCGCTGAGCCCACAAGCCCAGGCCGTGCCGAGCCC